>JAQGLR010000446.1 GCA_028292765.1 Massilia sp.
CCTTCTGCTCGCTGATCACGCGTGACCGCCTCGGCACCCTGTGGGCGCTGCCGACCGCGCGCGTGGTTGCCACCAACCAGAACCTGGGCCTGCGCTCGACCAAGGGCATCGACCTGGCCGCCAACTACGGCGCCAAGTTCGGCGCCTATGGCGGACTGGACTTCTCCTTCACCGGCACCTGGCTGAAAGAGTTCAAGGCGCAAGATTTCCCGGGTTCGGTCACCTACGACTGCGCCGGCCTGCACGGCACCACCTGCGGCACGCCGATGCCGGAATGGCGCCACAAGCTGCGGACCACCTGGAGCACCCCATGGCGCGGCGTGGAACTGGCCGTGACCTGGCGCCACGTCGATTCGGTCAAGCTGGATGCCACCAGCAGCAACCCGGCGCTGGCAGGCGAGTTCGAACCGGCCGACGAGACCCTGGCAGCGCGCGACTACCTCGACCTGGCCGGCAACTGGCAGATCAACAAGATGTTCGCGCTGCGCGCCGGCGTCAACAACGTGCTGGACAAGGACCCGCCGATCACCGGCGTGGTCGCTGCCGTCTACGGCAACGGCAACACCTACCCGCAGGTCTACGATGCGTTCGGCCGCCGCGTGTTCCTGAACCTGACCGCCACCTTCTGATACGGCAGGTGTAAGTAGCAAGGCAACAAAAAACGGCGGACCTTGCGGTCCGCCGTTTTTTTTCGTATCTAACGCCGCCGTGCGGCTTACTCCTGGCGCAGGCGGCGCTCGCGCACTGCCGCCGCCAGCCCTTCCAGCACGCCGACGCTCGTCTCCCAGTCGATGCAGCCGTCGGTGACCGACTGGCCATAGGTCAGTTCGGCGCCCGGCACCAGGTCCTGGCGCCCGCCCAGCAGGTGCGATTCGACCATCACGCCGACGATGCGCGCGTCGCCGCCGGCGACTTGGGCGGCAATGTCGGCGCAGACCGGCACCTGGTTCTCGGGCTTTTTCGAGCTGTTCGCGTGCGAGGCGTCGATCATCAGGCGCGAAGCGAGACCGAGGGCGGCGATCTGGCGGCAGGCCTCGTCGACGCTGGCGGCGTCATAGTTCGGCGTCTTGCCCCCGCGCAGGATGATGTGGCAATCCTCATTCCCGGCAGTCGAGACGATCGCCGAATGCCCGCCCTTCGTCACCGACAGGAAATGGTGCGGCTGCGAGGACGCCTTGATCGCTTCCACCGCAATCTTGATGTTGCCGTCGGTGCCGTTCTTGAAGCCGACCGGGCACGACAGGCCGGAGGCCAGTTCGCGGTGCACCTGCGACTCCGTGGTGCGGGCCCCGATCGCGCCCCAGCTGACCAGGTCGGCGATGTACTGCGGGCTGATCACGTCGAGGAATTCGGTCCCGGCCGGCAGTCCCATCTCGTTGACGTCGCGCAGCAGCTCGCGCGCCATGCGCAGGCCGTCGTTGATGCGGAAGCTGTTGTCCATGTAGGGGTCGTTGATCATCCCCTTCCAGCCCACGGTCGTGCGCGGCTTTTCGAAGTACACCCGCATCACGATCTCGAGGTCGCCGGCAAAACGGCGGCGCTGCTCGACCAGGCGGCGCGCATACTCGAGCGCGGCCTTCGGATCGTGGATCGAGCACGGACCGATCACCACCATCAGGCGGTCGTCCTGGCCGTGCAGGATGCGGTGCAGCGCGACCCGCGCCGTGCTTGCCGTCTCCCCGGCAGCCGGGGTGACTGGAAACTCGCGGATCAGGTGCGAGGGCGGCGTCAGTTCCTTCATTTCGCGGATGCGTAGATCGTCAGTGCGGGGCATGCGGTACTCCGTTTGCTTGGGTAATAAAAAAACCGCCATCGCTGGCGGTTTTCGGTAGCTCGGTCTGATTGCTCGTTGCGCGCTTGTTGCGTAACCCCCGCCGCTATCCCACCGCCTGAAGGCTGGAATGGCTGAACCAAAAAAAGCGGGTAAAACGGGCAAGGTTGCGCATGAGCAGATCCGAATGAGGGTCGAAACGACTATAACGCCAACCTGTGAAGATTGGCAAGCCCTTTGTCCGTCGCGTAAACGCCGGGTTTGCAGCCAGCGGTTGCGTCGAACCGACAGCCCTCGGTGCGGACGGCTGACGATTGACAGATATCAGACAGCCCATTGTCAGTAATGAAAAAGTCTGGGCAAGCCCCCGTCCGGCCTGCACGCATCTTGTACAAGGTCAATTTCCTCTGGCCCAATGTATGAGGTAACGCAAGTGGCAGTCCAGCGTGGCCTTGAGAAACCGTAGCGAGCGGAAGGAGTGTTGGCCGAGAAGCGCAGCTGTACTGAAGTAGAGCGAGCATCGCAGGCCGACAATCCGACGCGCAGTAGGTTTATCAGGGCCACGCAAGACCGGGATTTTAATTCGACCTTGGAGTCCGGACATGATTGAAACCCTGTTATCCCGATCAGTGCGCCGCATGTTTGCCGGCGGCGGCGCCATCGGCCTGGCCCTGCTGTCCCAGCCGCAGGCGCTTGCCCAGGAAGCGGCCGAGCGGCCGGTTGCGCGTGTTGTCGTCACCGGCAGTAACATCCGCCGCGCGGAAGCCGAAACCGCCTCCTCGGTGCTGACCGTCAACCGCGCCGACATCGAGCGCTCGGGCAAGAGTACCGTGTCCGAGCTGCTGCAAACCCTGGCGGTGGACAACCAGGGCTCGGTCCCCACCTCCTTCAGCGGCGGCTTCGCGGCCGGCGCCTCGGGCATCTCGCTGCGCGGCCTGGGCACGGCCTCGACCCTGGTGCTGCTCAACGGCCGCCGCATGGCCCCGTACGGCCTGGCCGACGACGGCCAGAAAGTGTTCTCCGACCTGAACGTGATCCCGACCGACGCCGTCGACCGCATCGAGATCCTGAAGGACGGCGCCTCGGCCATTTACGGTTCCGACGCCATCGCCGGCGTGGTCAACATCATCCTGCGGCGCGATTTCAAGGGCACCACCGTGCGCGGCCACCTCGGCATCAGCGAGGAAGGAGACGGCGAAGAACAGAACCTCGCCATCACCCACGGCTTCGGCGACATCGACGCCGACGGCCACAACGTGCTGCTCAATTTCGAGTTCAAGCGCCTCAACGACATCTGGCTGCGCGACCGCGCCGACCGCGACTACATCGGCCGGATCGACCTGCGCCCCTGGGGCTTTTCGGCGCAGCAGGCGCTCGGCGGCACCGGCGCCATCACCGGCCCGAACGCCGCCGGCAGCGCCATCAACGGCAACGTGCGCAACCCGGCTACCAACAACTACTTCAACCGCGGCAGCCTCGACCCGGCCTCCGGGTTCACCCGCACCTTCCCGGGCGCGGCCTGCTCGAACTTCACCAGCCACCCCCAGGGCGACCCGGGCGGCGGCTGCCTGATCGACTCGTTCCAGGCGTACAACCAGGTCCAGCCCGAACAGGAAAACTACAGTATCTTCGGGCGCGGCACCTTCCGCATCATGCCGGAGATGGAAGCTTACAGCGAGCTGAACCTGTACAGCAGCAAGTCCGCGTCCTCGACCACGCCGAACACGGTCAGCGCCAACGTCGGCTACCCGGGCGGGCCGGTCAGCAATGCGGGCGTGCAGTTCGGCCCGGCCCACCCCGACAACCCGTATTCCGGCACGGCCGCGCGCTTGCGCTACCTGGCCGCCGACGTCGGGCCGCGCAGCTCGAACATCGACTCCTTCTTTGTCCGCGCGCTGGCCGGCGTGAAGGGCACCCTGGCCGGCTGGGAATACGACACCTCCCTGCTGTTCTCGCGCAGCACCGTCAGCAACGAGCGCTTCGGCTACCTGCAGCGCGACGTCACCTTCGCCATGCTCGACCCGAGCGCGCAAAACATCGCCGCCGCGCTCGGCACCAGCCCGGCCTATGCGGCGCTGCCGATCGGCACCGTCTGGCGCATCGGCGAGAACGCCGGCCTGAACAGCCCGGGGGTGTACGCGGCCCTCTCGCCGATGATCTCGAACGATGCCCGGACCAAGATCATCCAGGGCGACGTCAAGGGCACGCGCGAGTTCGGCAAACTGGCGGGCGGCGCGATCGGCGTCGCGGTCGGCGCCGAATGGCGGCGCGAGGAAACCGAGCTGAACCCGACCACGGGCACCGAGCGCGGCAACGTGATCGGCCTCGGGTACTCGGCCTACAGCGGCGCACGCAATGTGTTCGCGCTGTACGGCGAAGCGCTCGCGCCGGTGCTGCCGGGCCTTGAAATCACCGGCGCCCTGCGCTGGGACCACTTTACCGACGTCGGCGATGCCTGGACGCCGAAGGCCGGCGTCAAATGGCAGCCGTCGCGCCAGTTCGCGCTGCGCGGCACCTTCGCGCGGGGCTTCCGCGCCCCGAGCGCGGCCGAGAACGGCGTCGGCGGCCTGGCCGCCTTCTCCACCGCCGACGACCCGCTGCGCTGCGCCCTGGGCGTCGAGGCCGCCTGTAACCCGGCCTCGGTGGCGCTGATCACCTCGCCCAACCCGAACCTCTCGCCCGAGCGGTCGAAGAGCTTTAACGTCGGCGTCATCTGGGACCCGCTGCCGCGCACCAGCATCTCGGTCGACTTCTGGCGGATCAAGCGCACCAACGAGATCAACCAGCAACTGATCGACGCGGCCATCGCCAGCGGCAGCGTGGCGCGCGACCCGTCGACTGCCGAACCAGGCATCGCGGGCGACCCGGGCGCGATCACGGCAGTGCTGGCGAATTACGTCAACTCGGCCTCGACCGAGGTGCAGGGAATCGACGTCGATGCCCGCCACACGGTGCGCCTGCCTAACGGCTGGGGCAATATCCTGCTCGACGCGAAATGGACCTTCCTCGACAAGTGGGAGCGTACCGAACAGGACGGCAGTTCGCGCGACTTCGCCGGCACCCACGGCAACTGCGACGTCAGCAACTGCGTCGGCACCCCGGACCACCGCGCCAACCTGCGCGCGGCCTGGGACCGCGGCGACTGGCGCATCGCGCTCAATGCCAACTACCGCGGGGCCATCGACAACGTGCTGTTCAAGAACGATCCGGCGGGCTGCGCCAGCCATTTCGCCAATGGCGACGACGCGCCGACCGGTTGCGAACTGTCCTCGTTCACCACCTTCGACCTAGTGGTGCGCTGGAAGCCGCGGCCTGGCTGGGAAGTGTTCGGCACCATCGAAAACCTGTTCGACAAGGTCGCGCCGCTCGACCCGCTGACCTTCGGCGCGCAGGCCTACAACCCGCTCGATTACCTGGGCCCGGTTGGACGCACCTTCATGCTCGGGGCGCGCTACACGTTCTGATGCGGGCGCCGGCCGCCCCGGGCCGCAGCGGGCCCGGGACGGCCATCGGCGCTTTCTTACCTGGTGCTTATCGCGTTATGGCGCGTGCTTGCGGCGTGCGGTTGTGGCGCGCATGTGACGTCTTCTCCCCTTGCCTTGCCTGCCGAGTCGTAGTTATTCCACAAACCCTGTTTTTTTTGGCCGAAATCACCCGAATCGGGATCTGCGGTGCAAGACTTGTTTCACTAATGCGCCACACGACGCTTTTCCATGCTAACGGTCAATTGCTTTTGCATGCATTCCTGATTTGCCGCGGCAAGGAACACACAACCGCTACCAGGAGCCGGAAATGAATGAAACACTGTTGTCCCGTTCCGTGCGCCGGCTGTTCGGCGCCGCCGCCGGCCTGGGCCTGCTGGCCTGTCCGTTTGCGGTGGCGCAGGACACCACCGGCCAGCCGATGCAGCGCGTCGAGGTGACGGGCTCGTCGATCAGGCGGATCGCTTCGGAAAGCTCGCTGCCGATCACCACCATCCGCGCCGCCGACTTCGCCAAACAGGGCCTGGCGACGGCGCAGGAAGTGCTCAACACCATCCCGATGAACCAGTCTTCCGAAATCGGCTCGTCCGCGGTCGGCTCCGGCACCGGTGGGCGCTCCACGGCCGACCTGCGCGGCCTGGGCGGCGACAAGACGCTCGTGCTGCTCAATGGCCGGCGCCTGGCCAACCATCCCTACTTCGCCGACGCGGTGGACCTGAACATCATCCCGATCGCGGCCCTGGAACGGGTCGAGGTGCTGCGCGACGGCGCCTCCGCCATCTACGGCAGCGACGCCATCGGCGGCGTCATCAACTTCATCACCAAGCGCTCGGTCAAGGGCGGTGCCCTCACCTTCGAGGGCTACGAGCCGCTGCGCCGCGGCGGCGGCAACGAGCAGCGCCTCAACCTGTCGGGCGGCCTGGGCGACCTGGGCACCGACGGCTGGAGCATGTTCGGCGTGCTCGACTACCACCAGCAGAGCGACCTGCAAGCCACCGACCGCAGCTTCTCGCGCACCGGGGTGCGGCCCGATCGCGGCATGAACGAAGTCAGCCGCACCACCTTCCCGGCCAACTTCTTCTCCGACCTGGGGGTCGCCGGCAACCCGTATTACGCCAGTGGCTGCAATGTGTCCGGCTCCTCGCGCGACACCTCGCCGGCGGCAGACGACCCGGTCTGCGAATTCGACTACACCCAGTATGTCGACAACATTCCCAAGACGCGCCAGTACAGCGCGATGGGCAAGTTCAACCGCCAGCTCACCCCCGACCACCTCGGCAGCATCGAGTTCATGTGGAGCCGCAGCACCAACGAATCGCGCGTGGCGCCGCCGCCCATGTCGAACCTCGGCATCACCATGACGGCCGCCAGCCCGTATTACCCCGGCAACGGCACCGTACCGGCCTTTCCCGGCCTGAGTGGCGAAAACCTCGACATCAGCTGGCGCCCGATCGAGTCCGGCCGCCGCCTGAACTACGACAGCAGCCAAAGTTACCGCCTCCAGGCCAGCCTCGAAGGCACCCTGGCCGGGTGGGACTACAACACCGCGATCTCGCACTCGCTGGGACGCGCGCGCAGCTCGTTCCGTGGCGGCTACCTGGTCGATCAGCGCATCATCGATGGCATCGGCGCGGGCATCCTCAACCCCTTCGGCCCGCAGAGCCCGGCGGGCGCCGACTTCCTGGCAAATTCCCTGTTGCTGGGCGAATACCTGCATGCGCGCATCAACAGCAGCGCCATCGATGCCCGCGCCAGCCGCGACCTGATGGCGCTGCCCGCCGGTCCGCTCGGCTTTGCAGTGGGCGCCGAGTTCCGGCGCGACCGCGCCAAGTATTTCGTCAACCGCGGCCTGGCCGGGCAGGCGTCCAGCTCGGGCTATGCCGATGCCCAGGACCAGGCTGGCCAGCGCAGCATTGCCGCCCTCTTCGCCGAACTCAACGTGCCGGTCATCAAGGACATGGAACTCAACTTCGCCGGCCGCTACGACCACTACAGCGACGTCGGGGACGGTTTCACCCCGAAGGTGTCGCTGCGCTACCAGCCAACGCAGCAGGTGCTGGTACGCGGCTCCTTCAACAAGGGCTTCCGCGCACCGACGCTGTTCGACCTGTACGGCCCGCAGTCGACCACCAACACTTCCGACTCCTATGACGACCCGGTGCTGTGCCCGGGAGGCGTGGCCATCGCGGGCGCCAACCCGAGCATCGTGTGCGGGCAGCAGCAGTTCGTGCGCGACGGGGGCAATCCGGGCCTCGCCCCCGAGCGCTCGCGCACTTACAGCGCCGGCATCGTGTTCGAGCCCATCCCCTCGCTGACGCTGTCGGCCGACTACTGGGACATCAAACTCAAGGACCAGATCGAGTCGCTGGACGAACAGATCATCTTCGGCGACTTTGCACGCTACCGGAACCTGTTCGTGTACGACGCCAGCGGCACGCGCCTGAACTACGTGCTCAACATCACCAACAACCTCGGCGAAGTGCGCACGCGCGGGCTCGACCTGTCGATGCTGTACCGCATGCCGGACAACCCGCTCGGCAAACTCAGCCTCAGCGTCGACGGCACCTATGTCAACAAGTACGAGTTCCAGAACGAACGGGGCGGCGCGTTCACCCAGAACGCCGGGCGCTATGCCGGCGACAAGCCGGTGTTCCGCTGGCGCCATAACCTGCTGCTGACCCTCTTGCGCGGCGACTACGCGATCAACCTCGCCAACCGCTACATGTCGCACTACGAGGACCAGAACACGGCGGTCGCACCCGAGTTCGCCAACAAGGTCGAGCACTACTCGATCTGGTCGCTGTCGACGACTTATACCGGCAACAAGCAGTTCGAGCTGACGGCCGGGGTCAAGAACCTGTTCGACGAGGAGCCGCCGTTCACGAACCAGGTCACCAACTTCCAGCTGGGCTACGACCCGCGCTTCACGGACCCGCTGGGGAGGACGGTGTATATGCGGCTGACGTACAAGTTCTGACCGCGGCCGCGAGAGGTAGGGTGGGCGGGTCCCCCGCTCACGCGTTCAAATCACGTTTGAAAAGTTCGCGCGGCTGATCTTGTGGTGGTTGAACGCGTGAGCGGCGAAGCCGCCCACCCTGCGGTCAAGCTCATACGTTCCGGCAGATCAAAAAAAATGCCCGGCAACGCCGGGCATTCGTTTTCATCGGAGCGGCAACGCTTACGCCGTACCACCCACGGTCACGCCGTCGATGCGCAGCGTCGGCTGGCCGACGCCGACCGGCACGCTCTGGCCTTCCTTGCCGCACACGCCTACGCCAGCGTCGAGCGCCATGTCGTTGCCGATCATCGAGATGCGGTTCATGACCTCCGGACCGTTGCCGATCAGGGTGGCGCCCTTCACCGGGTAGGTGATCTTGCCGTCCTCGATCATGTAGGCCTCGCTCGCCGAGAACACGAACTTGCCGTTCGTGATGTCGACCTGGCCGCCGCCGAAGTTCACCGCGTACAGGCCATTTTTCACCGAGGCGAGGATCTCCGCCGGATCCTTGTCGCCGGCCAGCATGTAGGTATTCGTCATGCGCGGCATCGGCAGGTGCGCGAACGATTCGCGGCGGGCGTTGCCGGTGATGGGCATCTTCATCAGGCGCGCGTTCATCGTGTCCTGGATATAGCCCTTCAGGATGCCGTCCTCGATCAGCGTCGTGCACTGGGTCGCGTTGCCCTCGTCGTCCATGTTGAGCGAACCACGGCGGTCCTGCAGGGTGCCGTCGTCGACCACGGTGACGCCCTTGGCGGCAACGCGCTGGCCGATCATGCCTGCGTACGACGACGAGCCCTTGCGGTTGAAGTCGCCTTCCAGGCCGTGGCCGACCGCTTCGTGCAGCAGCACGCCGGGCCAGCCCGGTCCGAGCACGATCGTCATCGGGCCGGCCGGCGCCGGACGCGCATCGAGGTTGACCAGCGCCGACTTGACCGCCTCGTCGGCATAGCGCTCGAGGATGGCATCGTCGAAATAGCCGTAGTCGAAACGCCCGCCGCCGCCGGACGAACCGGTCTCGCGCCGGCCGTTCTGCTCGGCAATCACCGTGACCGAAACCCGCACCAGCGGGCGGATGTCGGCCGCCAGCACGCCGTCGCTGCGCACCACCAGCACCACGTCGTATTCGCCGGCCAGGCCCGCCATCACCTGCACTACGCGCGGATCTTTCGCGCGCGCCATCTTTTCGACGCGCTCGAGCAGTTTCACCTTGGCGGTGGCGTCGAGCGAGGCGAGCGGGTCGCGCGGCAGGTAGAGCGAGCGCCCGCCGGTCGGCTGGGCGCTGGCCGCGACCTTCACGCGGCCGGCGCCGGCGCGCGCGATGGTGCGCGTGGCCGCCGCCGCGTCCAGCAGTGCGATCTCGGAGATTTCGTCGGAATAGGCGAACGCGGTCTTGTCGCCCGAGATGGCGCGCACGCCGACACCCTGGTCGATCGAGAAGCTGCCGGTCTTGACGATGCCCTCTTCCAGGCTCCAGCCTTCGCTCTTGGTGAACTGGAAATACAGGTCGGCGTAGTCGACCTTGTGGGTAAACATCGTTCCGAGCGTGC
>JAQGLR010000454.1 GCA_028292765.1 Massilia sp.
CCCGCAAACGGCAGCCGATACGGCCGCCGAGATTCACGCTGCCGACCGCCTGGCGGCAGGTTTCACCGGCGAGCAGGTCATGGCCGAATACCGGGCGTTGCGTTCGAGCGTCCTGCGCCTGTGGGCCTCCCAGGTTGCCATCACGACGAGCGAGGACATCCAGGACATGATTCGCTTCAACGAGGCAATCGACCAGGCCCAGACCGAATCCATGGCGCGCTACGCGAAAATGCTGCGCGAAGCCCAGAACCTTTTCCTCGCCATTCTCGGGCACGATGTCCGTACCCCGCTCGGTGCGGTCAGCATGGGCGCCCAGGTATTACTGCAGGACCAGAGCCTGCCGTCGAAGGCGCTGAAAGTGGGTCTGCGGATCTTCAACAGCTCGAAGCGGATGGATGCGATCGTCCGCGATTTGCTGGATTTTTCGACCTCGCACCTGGGCGAGGGCATACCGGTCGATCCGAATACTGTCGACCTTGGCGAGATATGCATCAACGTGGTCGAGGAAGCGAAGACCTTCCATCCGGACCGTAAAATCGAGATGGCGATCGAAGGCGACCTGTCAGGGGCTTGGGACGGAGCGCGCATGGCCCAGGCGTTCTCGAACCTGATCTCCAACGCCGTCCAGCACGGCAAGCCGGAGTGCACGATCAGGGTAGCGATCCGCGGCCTCCCTGATGAGGTGATCTACGAGGTACGAAACGAGGCCGATGTCATTCCGCCGGCCAAGCTGCGTAACCTGTTCGACCCCGTCAAACGTTTTGCCATCCGTCCTCCGGGCGAGCGCGCCGCGTCGCGCACGCAAAACCTGGGACTGGGCCTCTACGTGGTCAAGCAGATTGTCGCCGCACACCAGGGCGAGGTTTCCGTCACGTCGACCGAAGACGACGGCGTGGTCTTTTCCGCACGCCTGCCGCGGGTCACGCCGGCGCGCAGGAACGATGACGATCGTCCGGCATCGGTACCAGTCTAATCAAACTAACTAAAAGAAAGAATAAAAAATGAACAGCACCAAAATCATCGGCATCGTTCTCATCGTCGCGGGTTTGCTCGGCGCGGCGCTGGGCGGCTTCAGTTTTACCCAGGACACCCATAAAGCCAGCCTGGGGCCGATCAACATGTCGGTGTCGGAAGAGAAGAAGGTCAATATCCCGCTGTGGGCGAGCATCGCGGCCATCGTCGCCGGGGCAGCAGTCCTGGTCGCCGGCTCGAAACGCTGAGCCCAGCCGTCACCGAAGCCCCTGCCATGCAGGGGCTTTTGCGTTAACCAGCAGCCGGCCCCGGTTGGACTCAACCGGCCTTCGCCGCCTCGGCTTGCGCCCGCATCATCTCGAGCGTGGCGTTCGGCGTGATCAGGTTGCCGTCGTAGCGCAGTTCGATCAGGGCCGGCAGGTGCTTGCCGTTCGCGTGAAGCAGGGCGCGTTCGAGCGCCGGCGCAAAATCGGCCGTCTTTTCCACGATCTCGCCATGCGCGCCATAGGCCCGCGCCAGCGCCGCGAAGTCCGGGTTGTGCAGGCCCGTACCCGACACGCGGCCCGGATAGGTTTTTTCCTGGTGCATGCGGATGGTGCCGAACATGCTGTTGTTGAAGACGATGACGATCACGCCCGCGCCGTATTGCACGGCCGTGGCCAGTTCCTGCCCGGTCATCATGAATTCGCCGTCGCCGGCGAAGGTGACGACGGTGCGGCCGGGGTCGACGATTTTCGCGGCGACGCCCGACGGCACCGCATAGCCCATGGCGCCATTGGTCGGCGCCAGTTGCGTGCGCATGCCGCCGTAGCGCCAGAAGCGGTGCGCCCACGACGCGTAGTTGCCGGCGCCGTTGGTGATGATGGTGTCGCGCGGCAGGGCGGCCATCAGGTCCTGCACCACTTGCCACAGGTCGAGCGGAGCCGCATCGGCCAAACCCGCGTTCTTGAAAATCGGCGGCTGCTCCTGGTAGGCGGCCAGTTCCGCCTTCGCATCAGGCACGGTGCCGCGCCAGGCGCTTGAATCCACCGGCGTCATCGCCGCCAGCATGCTGGTGACCTGCGGCGCGCCGCTGGCGATCATCAGGTCGGCCTGGTAGACGCTGCCCAGTTCCTCGGGGTCGGCGTGGATGTGCACCAGGCGCTGGCTTGGCACCGGGGAGGCGAGCAGGGTGTAGCCGCCGGTCGTCATCTCGCCCAGGCGCGGGCCGATGGCGATGAGGAGGTCGGCTTGCTTGACGCGCGCGGCCAGCTTCGGGTTGATGCCGATGCCGACGTCGCCGATGTAGTTCGGATGCGCGTTGTCGAGCAGGTCCTGGAAGCGGAAGGCGCAGGCCACCGGCAGCGCGTTCGCTTCGGCAAAGGTTTGCAGGTCGGCGCAGGCTTGCGCATTCCAGGTGCCGCCGCCGAGCAGCACGAGCGGACGCTTGCTTTCCGCCAGCATCGCGCGCAGCGTGTCGATCTGCGCGGCCGATGGCGCGGCCTGCACCGGCTGGTAGCGGCGCGTATTCGCCACCGCCGCGGTGTCGATCAGCATGTCCTCGGGCAGCGCCAGCACGACCGGGCCCGGGCGGCCGCTGGTGGCGACCTGGAAGGCGCGCGCGATGTATTCCGGGATGCGGTCGGCACGGTCGACCTGCGCCACCCACTTGGCCATTTCGCCGAACATGCGGCGGTAGTCGATTTCCTGGAAGGCTTCGCGGTCGATGAAGTCGTTGCCGACCTGGCCGATGAACAGGATCAGCGGTGTGGAATCCTGATATGCCGTGTGCACGCCGATCGAGGCGTTGGTGGCGCCGGGACCGCGCGTCACAAAACAGATGCCCGGTTTGCCGGTGAGCTTGCCGTAGGCCTCGGCCATGAATGCCGCGCCCCCTTCCTGGCGGTTGATGACGAAGCGGATGCTCGAATCGTGCAGCGCGTCGAGCACGTCGAGGTAGCTTTCGCCCGGCACACCGAAGGTGGTGTCGACGCCGTGGACGTGCAGCGCATCGACCAGGATCTGGCCGCCGGTACGGGAAGGGTGCGTCATGTGTCGGTCATCCTTGTTGGTTTGCAGGCATCGAGCCATTCTATGTGAGCGGTCCTGCTGAGGCTTTTGAAATGGCGACACCAAATTTCAGAAATGACGGCAACGCTCCCGGGCGCATCGCCACCCCGGCATCGGTTACAATGCACCCCGTGAAGCAGGCCAGACAGCCGCTGGCTGGCACTCTCGGGTGTCGGCGGGAGGAAGGTCCGGACTCCATAGAGCAGGGTGACGGTTAACGGCCGTCCGCCGAAAGCCCGGGTGCAAGCCCGGGTATAAGGCGAGGAACAGGGCCACAGAGACGAGCGTATTAAGTTACGGTGAAACGCGGTAACCTCCACTCGGAGCAATTCCAAATAGGCACGCGTTGATGTTGCTCGCGGAGCGTGC
>JAQGLR010000014.1 GCA_028292765.1 Massilia sp.
GAGCAGCGCCAGCGCGCGCACGCGTTCCGGTGCGCGGTAGCTGGCTTCGAGTGCGATCAGCGAACCCATGCTGTGCCCGACCAGCATCGCGCGCGTGACGCCGGCGGCGTCAAACACCGCCAGCAGCCAGCCGGCCATCGCTTCGACGCTGGCCAGCGCAGGCCCCGCGCTGCGCCCGTGCCCGGGCAGGTCCACCGCCAGCACGCCGAAGCCGTGGTGCGCGAACCAGCGCGACTGCAGCGCCCACACCGAGTGGTCGTTCTGCGCACCGTGGATGAAGACGACGGTCGGCAGCGCCGCGTCGAATGGCTTGCCGCCGCTATAGCAATAGGCCGCCTTGCCGTGGATATCGAGGATCACGCTCACGCTCCTTTCTGCGACATTTTCAGCGCCCGCGCCAGGTCGTCGATCAGGTCGTCCGCGTTTTCCAGGCCCACGGACAGGCGCATCGTGCCCTCGGTGACGCCGGACGCGGCGAGCTGTTCGGCCGGCACCCGGAAGTGCGTGGTCGAGGCCGGATGGATGACGAGCGACTTGGCGTCGCCCACGTTCGCCAGGTGCGAGAACACTTTCAGGCCGTCGACAAAACGGCGCCCTGCGGCGCGCCCGCCCTTGAGGACGAACGTGAACACGGCGCCGCAGCCCTTCGGCAGCAAGGCCTGGGCCAGCGCATGGTCGGGATGGCTGTCGAGCTCGGGGTAGGAGACCGACTCCACCGCCGGGTTGGCGAGTAAAAACGCGATCACGCGGCGGGTGTTGGCGACGTGGCGGTCCATGCGCAGCCCCAGCGTTTCGATCCCCTGCAGCACGGCGAATGCGTTGTGCGGACTCATCACGGCGCCGAAGTCGCGCAGGCCCTCGCGCCGCGCGCGCAGGGCGAATGCGCCGACCGTCGATTCCTCGGTGAAGACCATGCCGTGGAAGCCTTCGTATGGTGTGCACAGTTCGGCGAAACGCCCGGTCCGGTCGTGCGCGCGCTGCCAGTCGAAGGTGCCGCCATCGACCAGCAGGCCGCCAATGGCCGTGCCATGCCCGCACAGGAATTTGGTGGCCGAGTGAAATACCAGATCCGCGCCATGCTCGAACGGGCGCAGCAGATACGGCGTGGTGAAGGTGGCGTCGACCATCAGGGGTAAATCGTGCTCGTGGGCCAGCGCCGCGATGCGCGGGATGTCGAGCACGTCCAGGCCCGGATTGCCCAGCGTTTCGCCGAACAGCACTTTCGTTTCGGGCCGGATCGCGGCGCGCCAGGCGTCGAGGTCGCGCGGGTCCACGAAACTAGTCTCGATGCCGAAGCGTTTCAGGGTGTAGGCCAGCAGCTTGTGCGAGCCGCCGTAGAGCGCCCTGGAGGCCACGATGTGCGATCCGGCGCCGGCGATGGTGGACAGGCCCAGGTGCATCGCCGCCTGGCCGCTGGCGGTGGCGATGCCGGCCACGCCGCCCTCCAGCGCCGCGATGCGCTCTTCCAGCACGGCGTTGGTCGGGTTCGATATGCGCGAGTAGACGTGGCCGCTGCGCTCCATGTTGAACAGCGACGCGGCGTGGTCGGAGTCCTTGAAGGCGAACGAGGACGTGAAGTGGATCGGCGTCGCGCGCGCGCCGGTGGCCGGGTCGGGCGCGGCGCCGGCGTGCAGCGCCAGCGTATCGAAGCCGGGATATCGTGGACCGCTCATGGTGGACTCATCCAGGAAAAAACGATGGCTGCATCGTAACATTGTTCATTACCATGCAACCTCTCCTGTGAATCTGGTTTTTCTGCTAGGCTTAGGCTACATTCGTGTTATGCCTTAGACAAAGAAATTACTAGTGAATACATTAACTGACGCCGGGGTGGCCAATATGAAAGTTTCGGAAATCCTGCAGGTGAAAGGCAACATCCTTTATACCGTGACCCCGGAAACGCTGCTGGCGGACGCGGTCAACACGATGTCCGAGAAGGACATCGGTTCGCTGGTGGTGATGGAATATGGCGACCTGGTGGGGATGCTGACTTTCCGCGAAGTGATCAAGGTGCTGCACTCCAACGGCGGCGCCCTCGGCGCCGGCACCGTGCGCAAGCACATGGACGACAGCCCGATCACGGTGACGCCCGAAACCGAAGTGAACGAAGTGCGCCGCATGATGCTGGAGAAGCACGCGCGCTACCTGCCCGTGATGGACGCCAAGACGCTGCTGGGCGTGATCTCGTTCTACGACGTGGCGCGCGCGGTGCTGGAGGCGCAGAGTTTCGAGAACCGGATGCTCAAGGCGTATATCCGGGACTGGCCGGCGGAGCAGGCGGCGGAGGATTGAAGCAGGGTGGGGTACTTGAGGCCAGCGGCCTCAAGTCCGTGCCCTAGGTAGTCCGCTCCAGCTGCCCATCGAGCCACTCCAGCAAGGCCGGCGGCGACATGGGCCGCGCAAACAGGTAACCCTGCGCCAGCGGGCATCCGAGCGCATGCAGGATCTGCGCCTGGCGCTCGTCCTCGACTCCTTCGGCAATCACCGACAAGCCCAGGTTGCGCCCGAGCTGGATCACCATTTCCGCAATGCTGCTCCCGCGCGCCGAGCCGGTGATCTCGGTAACAAACGTGCGGTCGATCTTCAGCCGGTCCACTTTCAGGCGCTGCAGGTGCGACAGCGACGAGAAACCGGTGCCGAAGTCGTCGATCGCGATCGAGACGCCGGTGCACTTCACCTGCCCCAGCATCTCGGCCAGCTGCTGCGGCTCTTCCATCGCCATCGATTCGGTGATCTCCAGTTCGAGGTACTGTGCCGGTGCGCCGGTCTCGCTCAGGGCGCCGCACAGCACGTCGACGAATTGCGGATGGCGGAACTGGGCCTGCGAGACGTTGACCGACATCGTGAAGTCGAGATAGCCCGCGGCCCGTATGCGCATCAGTTCGGCGCAGGCTTCGCGCAGCACCCAGCCGCCGATCTCGACGATCAGGCCGGAATATTCGGCAATCGGGATGAAACGGTCGGGCGGCACGTTCTTGCCGTCGGCGGTGCGCCAGCGCAGCAGCGCCTCGGCGCCGAACGGCCGGTGCGTGGACAGGTCGACCTGCGGCTGGTAAGCCAGGAACAGTTCGCGGCGCTCGAGGGCGCCGCGCAGCGCGTGCATCATCCGCACCCGTTCGCGGATTTCGACGCCCATGCCGCGCGAGAAGGTGAAGTGCCCGCCGCGCCGCTGCGCCTTGGCGCGCTTGAGCGCGATGTCGGCGTCCTTCAGCGCATTCGCGCCACCGCCGTCGTGTTCGTTCAGCCGCACCAGGCCGAGCGTGCTCGACACCTGCACATCGTGGCCGTCGATCGAGAACGGCGCTTCGAACAGCGAGTGGATGGTGGCGGGCGTGTTGAGCGCGCCGTCGCCCAGCACGGCGAAGGTGTCGCCGCCGACGCGCGCGACAAACAGGCGCGGGTGGAGTTTCGCCCGCAGCCGCTCTGCCACGGCAACGAGCAGCAGGTCGCCGAAGCCGTGGCCGAGGGCGTCGTTCGATGCGGCGAAGTGGTCGAGGTCGACCAGGGTGAGCGTGGAATCCGGGCCATGGGCGCCGGATCCGCCGGCGGCCGCGATCGTCTCGTCCAGTACCTCCACCAGGCGGGTACGGTTCGGCAGGCGCGTCAGGCGGTCGAAAAAGGCCGCGTTGTTCAGGCGCCCGACCAGTTCCAGGTTGTCGAGGCCCACCGAGACGACGCTGGTGAACACCCGCAGCAGGCGCCGGGCGCCTTCGCTGACGGGTTGCCGCAGCGGGATCGCGGCGGCGAAGTCGCGCCCGGATTTGCCGGGAAAGTAGAGCGCGAGGCAACCCGGGCCGAAGGCGGCGGCCTGCTGGTCGAAAGCGCGCCGCAGGCTGGCGCCGATGCGGTCGCCAAGGCGGTGATCGACGTGGACCTCGGGCGGGCCGCCTTCCAGGTCGCGCCCGCTGCCTTCGCCGCCGAGCACGCGCAACTGGCCGCCATCGCGGGCGCACAGCACGCCGTCGGGTTGCTGGCCGAGCAGGGCCGCGGCCTGCACCAGCACCGAGCGCGCCACTTCGCGCGGGCCTTGCAGGGTCATGAGTTCGGCGCCGGCCTCGACGATCCGCTCCAGCCCGGCGCGGCCGGCGCTCAAGGCACGCAGCTGCTGGTAGCAGCGCACGGCGGCGGCCACGGCCGTGTACAGCTTGCTGCGCGTGAGTTCGGACTTGGTGCGGTAATCGTTGATGTCCAGGTCGCGGATCGCGTCCATCTCGGGCGCATAGCCCGGCTGGCCCGTGCGCAGGATGATGCGCACGTCGACCATGCCGAGCGTTGCGCGGATGTGGCGCACCAGGTGCAGGCCGGCGTCGGGCTGTTCCATAACGACGTCGAGCAGGATCACGGCGATATCGGGTTCGTGCGCCAGCAGCTCGCGCGCCGCGGCGGCCGACCGGGCATGCAGGAATTCCAGCGGACGCGCCAGGACCTCGAGGCCGGCCAGCGCGAAGGTGGTGGTGGAGTGGACGTCGGCATCGTCGTCCACGATCAGGACACGCCAGCTCGTTTGCTGGCTCAAGGGCTGACTCGGTTGCCGGTCGGCGCGTTGGCCAGTCTGGGCCGGCGCTGGCGCCTCGTCCAGGAAAACCAGGTCGTCGCGCGCGTCGGGACCGACCCCGGGCGTAATCGATGCGGGCATTATTATTCCGTCTCCAAGCTTGGGCTCTGCATTTCGTACCGCCCCAGTATAGCGGTTATTCACTATTCGAACGGCATAATATTTCCACACGGAAAAAATAGTTCGGCTTGCCGTGTCGCCCGCAGTTTCGTCTGTCACACGGCGCTGGTAGAATAGTCTTTTCGCCACTTCCCTTTTCGCTACCATGTCCGGCAATTCATTCGGCAAGCTGTTTTCCGTTACCACTTTCGGCGAGTCGCACGGTCCCGCAATCGGCTGCGTGATCGACGGCTGCCCGCCGGGCATGGCCCTGTGCGAGTCCGACATCCAGCTCGACCTCGACCGGCGCAAACCCGGCACCTCGCGCCACGTGACCCAGCGCCAGGAAGCCGACCGCGTGCAGATACTGTCGGGCGTGTACGAGGGCGTCACGACCGGCACCCCGATTGCACTCCTGATCCCGAACGAAGACCAGCGCAGCAAGGACTACGGCAACATCGCCGAGACCTTCCGCCCCGGCCACGCCGACTACACCTACTGGCACAAGTACGGCGTGCGCGATCCGCGCGGCGGCGGGCGCTCGTCGGCGCGCCTGACCGCGCCCGTGGTGGGCGCCGGGGCGGTGGCCAAGAAATGGCTGCGCGAGCGCCATGGCGTCGAATTCGCGGGCTGCATGCGCCAGCTGGGCGAGATCGAGATCCCGTTCGGGGGCTGGGAACACGTGGCGAACAACCCGTTCTTTGCCGCCACCGGCGATGCGGCCCTGCTCGCGCGGATGGAAGCCTATATGGACGAACTGCGCCGCGCCGGCGACTCGATCGGCGCCCGCATCGACGTCGTCGCGCGCGGCCTGCCGCCCGGCTGGGGCCAGCCGATCTACGACAAGCTGGACGCCGACATTGCCTACGCCATGATGGGGATTAACGCCGTGAAGGGGGTGGAGATCGGCGCAGGGTTTGCCTCGGTGGCGCAGAAGGGGTCGGAGCACGGCGACGAACTGACGCCCGATGGATTCGTGGGCAATAACGCGGGCGGGGTGCTGGGCGGGATCTCGACCGGCCAGGAGATCACGGTCTCGCTGGCGATCAAGCCGACTTCCTCGATTCGCGTGCCGCGCCGCTCGATCGACAAGGCGGGCGCGCCGGCCATGGTCGAAACCTTCGGCCGCCACGACCCCTGCGTGGGCATCCGCGCCACGCCCATTGCCGAGGCGATGCTGGCCCTGGTGCTGATCGACCACGCGCTGATGCACCGTGCCCAGTGCGGCGACGTGCACGTCGCCACACCGAAACTCGCTTAGCGAATCAAGCCCGGCCGGCCGCCGCCACTTCGATCCCCGCGCGCCGCTCGACCGTGCGCACGACCAGGCCGCGCAAATCGTTCAGCAGCGAGAACTCGGTCTGGCTCAGGTTCACCGACGGGAAGGTATCGTCCCAGTCGCCATAGATGAAGCCGACCGGCTGGCCGTTCAGGCACAGCGGCACGACGACGAAACTGCGCGCCTCCGACAGCGTGCCCTTCCACCAGCCCGGCAGCTTGCTTGAAAACTTCGGGTCCTGCGCGTTTTCGATGAAGATCACGCGGTCGCTGGCGAGGGCCGCGTGGAACACGTCCGCCTCGTAGGCATCGCCGAAGGCCAGGTTCGGCAGCAAGGCCTTGGTACCCGTGCCAAAGCCCATCTTGGCGAGATACTTGCCCTCGCGGCGGTTGCGCAGGAAAGCAAACGCCCGCGTGAACGACAAGCCCTGGTAGACCGTTTCGAGCGCCATCGACATCATCTGGCCGGGGTTGACGCCCAGGCCCGCGTCGCGCATGTCGGCCACGCCGCTCATCAGGATGCGGTTGCCGGCTTCGCGCTTGCGCGTGACGGCGTCGACCCTGGCGCGCTTGTCGGCCGGGTTGGCCAGCGGCGCGATCGTCAGGTCGGTTGCGGCGCCGGCCCGGGCGCGGTCGATCGCACCGAGGATTTTTTCAAGCTGCACGCCCAGCATCGGGGCGAACGCGGCCGCGAGTTCCCGCACCTCGGCAGCGCCCGCCTCGTCGTCGTTCCAGAGCGAATTCGCGCAGCGGGTCGACATCGTGCCCAGCGCCGCCAGCCAGTCGTCGTGGCCGAAGCCCTCGGCACGCTCGGCCGGCTCCAGGGTGCGCATGCCGGCCACCAGGTTGCGCGGCAGGCCCCAGTGCTCGGCGGTGGCGCGCCCGAGGGCTTCGAGCGACAGTCCGAGCAGCCGTGGCGCGGCCGCGCCCTCGTTGCCGACGCCGCTGGCCGCCTGCAGCGCCGCCCAGCGTTCGGGCAAATAAAACGTGACCATCATCCGGCCCAGCGAATGCAGGATCGAGCAGACCACGGCTTCCTCGGGGTCGCTGGTGGCGGCGCTGGCGGCGATCTGCTGCGCGACCATCCCGGCCAGCACCGCTTTTTCCATCTCGACGTGGGCGTTGGCCGAATCCGGCGTGCTTTTCGAGATCTCCTCGATCAGTTTCAGGCCCAGCGCCAGGTGGCCGATGGCCTCGGTGCCGAGCACCAGCACCGCTTTCGACACGGTATTGATGCGCTGCCCGAAAGCTGAGTACATGCCGCTGTTGGCCAGGCGCAGCACCTTCTGCGTGAGGACCGGGTCCGACAATACCGTCTGCGTCATCGAGAATTCGCGCTCGTCTTCGCCGCGCATCGAGGCCAGGATGGCGTTGATGGCGCGCGTGAAGCCGGGCATGTCGCCCTGGCGGCGGATGCGTTCCCACAGGAGGGCAAGGGTGGCGTCGGCGCTGGCGGGGGCGGCGGCGTCCGCCGGTTTGTTAGCTTGAAGCGTCATGGGGTTCATCGCCGGTCCTGCGGCAGCAATGCCGTGTAATGGTTGTCTTGCAAGGCGGCGACGGCCACGTGGGCCGGCATCGGTTTGCCGGTCAGGTAGCCCTGCACGTAGCGGCAGTCGCGCTGCTGCAGCCAGCCCAGCTGGTCTTCGGTCTCGACGCCTTCGGCCACGACCACCAGGTCGAGGTGGCGCGCCATGTCGAGCACGGCGCTGCAGATGGCCGCTTCCTTGTGCGCGCCAGGCAAGTCCTTGACGAAAGCGCGGTCGACCTTCAGCACCGAAATCGGGAAGCGTTTCAGGTAGGCCAGCGACGAGTAGCCGGTGCCGAAATCGTCGATCGCGATGCGCGCGCCGCGCTCGGCCATGCGGGTGAGGATGGTTTCGGCATGCTGCGGATCGACCATCAGCGTGCCTTCGGTAATTTCCAGCACCAGCTTCGCGCCGGGGAGATTGGACAGGGCCAGCGCCTGGTCGAGCACATCGAGGAATTTATCGTTGCGGAACTGGCGCGGGCTGATGTTCACCGAGATGTAGAGGTCGCGCCCGGCCGCTTCCTCGAACTGGCGCAGCTGCACGCAGGCCGCTTTCAGGGCCCAGGCGCCGAGCAGGTTGATCAGGCCGTTGGTCTCGGCGATCGGGATGAAGCGCGCCGGCGGCACCATGCCCAGGGTCGGGTGCTTCCAGCGCATCAGGGTCTCGAAACCCTCGATCAGGCGCGTCCGGGCGTCGACGATCGGCTGGTAGTACAGCAGGAATTCGCCCTCGCGCACCGCGGTGAACATGGCCGCCTCGAGCGAGATGTCGTGCTGCGGCGGGCCTTCCTCGCGGACGCTGTAGACGACCGCGCGCGCCTTGCCGGTTTCCTTGGCGCGCGCCAGCGCCGCGTCGGCCAGTGCCAGCAGGCCGTTGTCGTCCTCGGCGTGTTGCGGGTACAGCGCAACCCCGACCGACGCCGCGAGGTAGATGGTATGGCCGTCGATCTCGAACGGCGACTGCAGCGCCGCCAGCAGGCGTCCGGTGACGAGCTTGATCTGGGCGTCGGTGACGGTGCCGGGCAGGACGGCGACGAATTCGTCGCCGCCCGGACGGGCCAGCGTGTCGCTGTCGCGCAGCGCACGGCGCAGCCGGGCGGCGGCCTGGCGCAGTACCGTGTCGCCCACCTGGTGCCCGAGGCCGTCGTTGACCTTCTTGAAACCGTCGAGGCCGACGGTTGCCACGGCGAAGCCGTGGCCGGAGCGGCGCGCGTTGGCCACCACCATGCGCACGCGGTCGGCGAGCAGCAGCCGGTTCGGCAGTTCGGTGAGCGCGTCGTGGGTGGCCATGTGACGCAGCCGCTCCTCGGTGGCGTGCTGCGCGCTCATGTCGCGCCCGACCACCAGCAGGACGCCGTCGCCCAGAGACGCGATGCGCAACTCGAAAGGACGCAGTTCGGCGGCAGAGTCGCCTGGGTCGTGCGGGTGGAGTCCGGCGCAGCGCAGGCGCACGCGCACCAGGGTCGGTTCGGTCGTGGCGACGGCTTCGACGATGGCGGTGCGCAGCGCGGGAGCGTCGTGCTCGGCCACCAGCGCGGCCAGGGGCGTGCCCTCGAGCGGCAGGTCGAGCCCGGCCAGGCGCACGGCCCGGCGGCTGGCGACGCGGATCTGGCCGGTCGCGGCGATCTGGAATACCGCGTCCCCAGCCGCCTCCATCAGGCTGTCGAGGCCGGTGCCTGCCCGTGACTGGGGCGGCGGGTTGATCGGCACGGCGGCGGAACTGGAGCGCATTGTTGAAATATCTGCCTTATTGCTGGACCCGGGAAGGGCGAAACCGCGCGAGTGTATCAAACCACAAGTGACTTTATCACTTAAAAATTCCATACGGAATTAAAAATTCCGACCTCGCGTTCCTGTTCGCGCTTCATTTGCGGATCGTTTGCGTTACAGCAGGGGCACCTTGCCGGAACCTGCGTTTTGCGTTAGCCTCTTGACTAATCGCCAACAATCCGGGCCCTGGCATCTTGCTGCATTGTCGCCGATAGAAATCAAACAAGGGAAGCAATCCGTCTAAAATGATGCTTTTGCGCAACATATGTGGCAAGCATCACAGGCCTGCCGGAGCAGGGAGCCGTCATGAACCACGCATTGAATCCCGAATTGAATCCCTTCGATACGCATGAAGTTTTCAACCAGGCGCCGCCGTTCGGCGACGTTAACCTGTTCCTGGCCGACCCGGCGCTGCAGGAAGCCCTGGTGCGCGAAGGCGGGGGCTGGGCCGCGTGCGAGCTCGCCGCGCTCGGCGAACGGCTCGGCCGCGCCGAGGTGCTCGACCTGGCGCGCCTGGCCAACGCCAACGGCCCGCGGCTGGTGAATTTCGATCGCAGCGGACGCCGCATCGACGAGGTGGAATTCCACCCTGCCTGGCACGCGTTGATGAACCTGATGATCGGCGCCGGTGCGCACAGCAAGCCGTGGACCGACCCCCGGCCCGGCGCCCAGGTCGCGCGCGCCGCAAGCTACCTCCTGTTCGGCCAGGTGGAGAACGGCGCGCAATGCCCGGTGACGATGACCTACGCGGCGGTGCCGGCCCTGCGCCGCGCCGGGCGCCTTGGCGAGCACTGGCTGCCGAAGATCCTCTCGCTCGAATACGACCCGCGCTCGCTGCCGCTGGAACACAAGCGCGGCGCCCTGATCGGCATGGGCATGACGGAAAAGCAGGGCGGCACCGACGTGCGCGCCAACACCACCCGCGCCACGCGCATTGCCCCGCATGACGCGCGGGCGCGCTTTGGCGAGGAGGGCGAGGGCGCCTGGCAGATCGTCGGCCACAAGTGGTTCTTCTCGGCGCCGCAGTCCGATGCGCACCTGATCCTCGCCCAGGCCGACGAAGCAGGAAGCGCGGGACTCTCGTGTTTCTTTGTTCCCCGCTTCCTGCCCGGCGGCGAGCGCAACGCCATCCGCGTGCAGCGCCTGAAGGACAAGCTCGGCAACCGTTCGAACGCGTCGTCCGAAGTCGAATTCTGCAACGCCGTCGGCTGGCTGGTGGGCGAGGCCGGGCGCGGCATCCCGACGATCCTCGAGATGGGCAGCCATACGCGGCTGGACTGCGTGGTCGGCACGGCCGGCATCATGCGCGCCGCCCTGTGCCACGCGCTGCACCATGCGCGCGGCCGCGCCGCCTTCGGTAAGCCGCTGGCGCGGCAGCCCCTGATGCAGAACGTGCTGGCCGACCTCGCGCTCGAGTCGGAAGCGGCCACCGCGTTCGCGCTGCGCCTGGCGCGCTGCTTCGACCAGCATGACGATCCGACTGAAAACTTGCTCGGACGTATCCTGACCCCGGCCGGCAAATACTGGCTCTGCAAGCGCGGCCCGGCGTTCGGCGCGGAAGCGATGGAAGTCATGGGCGGCAATGGCTATGTCGAGGATGGCCCTCTCGCGCGCATTTATCGCGAGCTTCCGGTCAATTCGATCTGGGAAGGGTCGGGCAACGTGATGTGCCTGGACGTGCTGCGCGCGCTGGGCAAGAACCCGGAGGCCGCACGCGCCGCCCTGGATGCCGAACTGGCGCCCGCCGCGGCCCTGGATACGCGTTTTGCACGCTACGTCGAAGCGCTGGGGAAGGATCTCGCCGGCGTCGACGAAGCCGGCGCGCGCAAGCTGGCCGAGCGGCTCGTCATCGCGGTGCAGGGCGCGACCCTGCTACGCCACGCGCCGCCGTTCGTGGCCGAGGCCTTCATCGCCTCGCGCATCGCGCAGGATGTCGGCGGCGCCTTTGGCCGGCTGCCGCCCGGGATCGACATGGAGGCCATCCTGGCGCGGGCGCTCCCGGTCTAGCATGAAGTTTCTACAACCGGGGCGCGACAAATCCGCGCGCGACTGGGATAATGGCAGACGAGCCTCAACTACAGAACATAGACATGCCGACCATGAAACAAGACCCGCGTTTTCCCAGCCTCTACATCCTGAACCACCCGCTGATCCAGCACAAGCTGTCGCACATGCGCGAGCATGACACCTCGACGCGCACCTTCCGCGAGCTGCTCAAGGAAATCACCTTGCTGATGGGTTACGAAATCACGCGCGACCTGCCGCTGACGACGCGCCCGATCCAGACGCCGCTGGTGACGATCGACGCGCCGGTCATCGCCGGCAAGAAGCTGGCGATCGTGCCGATCCTGCGCGCGGGCATCGGCATGAGCGACGGCCTGCTGGAGCTGGTGCCGTCGGCGCGCGTCGGCCACATCGGCGTGTACCGCGACCCGGATACCCACGAGCCGGTCGAGTACCTGGTGCGCCTGCCGGACACCTCGGAGCGCACCTTCATCCTGTGCGACCCGATGGTCGCCACCGGCAACTCGGCGGTGCATGCGGTCGACGTGCTGAAAAAGCGCGGCGTCCCCAGCGAGCACATCATCTTCCTGGCCCTGGTCGCCGCACCGGAAGGCGTCAAGGTCTTCCACGACGCGCACCCGAACGTGAAGCTGTATGTGGCCTCGCTCGACTCGCACCTGAACGAGCATGCGTACATCGTGCCGGGCCTGGGCGACGCGGGCGACCGCATCTTCGGCACCAAGTGACCGGAATCGACACCGGCTTCTTTGCGCGCCTGACGCAAGCCAACCGGGACTTCCGCACAGGCTTGCCGGCCACGCTGGGGCGCATCCAGGCGACCCGGGCCGATTTCGTGCCCGCCGCGCCGGCGCAGCATCAGGTCGTCGAGTTGCAGGCGCTGCTGCATGCGCTGGCCGGCGCCGCGGTGACCTTCGGCTTTCGCGAGCTGGGGCAGGGCGCGCGCGCGCTGGAACAACGCCTGCGCGTGCTGCGGGCCTTCGATACCGTGGGCGAGGACGACTGGCGCGCCTGGCTGGCCGCGCTCGACGATTTCGTGCGTGCCGGCCTCGATGCGCCAGCCCCTGCGTATCACAGCGCCGCTTTTTCGCTATTGCCGTAAGCCAAAAGTATTGCACCGGACCGTTTGATCCACCGCAAACTTCAGCTTTGTCGATGCCCTATATTCTCCTTACTGCCGATTCAAAATCAAGCCGCGCAACGTTGGTTTCGAGCATTGGTTTAGAGCATTGCTAACGGGTCCGCACATTTATTTTGCGAAAACTGTTTGCAATCTGTTTTATTCGGTATAATACGGGATCGTTGGGTTCGAGCTAGTAAGTGCAGTCTGTCTGTCATTTCTTTCTTGCTACTTCAAACGATCATAAACGGGCGCAAGCCCACTTAACTGAAATAGGAAATTGTAATGGCAACTGGCATCGTTAAATGGTTCAATGACTCGAAGGGCTTCGGCTTCATCACCCCTGATGAAGGCGGCGAAGATCTGTTCGCGCACTTCTCGGCTATCCAGAGCCAAGGCTTCAAGTCCCTGCAAGAGAACCAGCGCGTCTCGTTCGACGTGACCTCGGGTCCTAAGGGCAAACAAGCATCGAACATCCAGCCGATCTAATCGTCTGAATTACCGATGAAAAAATCCTCGGCTCTGCCGGGGATTTTTTTCGTCTATTGGTTCTGAGCAGCCGTGCCAGGACGATCTGACGGCGGCGATAAAGCAGCCGCGAAGGCAGCCGCAGTATTAGCCGATCAGGCTTCCAGACCCTGCTTGATTTCTGCGCGCCAATAGTCCGGTTGCGCATAAGCGCGCCGCAGAAAATCGACGAAGGCCCGGATGCGTAGCGGCAGATGACGCCGCTGGACGAATACCGCGTGAATATCGTTGCCCGGCGCCGCATAATCGTCGAGCACCGTCACCAGGCGCCCGGCCTCGATTTGCGCGCCCACTTCCCATATCGAGC
>JAQGLR010000091.1 GCA_028292765.1 Massilia sp.
GGGCCTGGGCCACGTGGTCGAACTGGTCCTTGGCGAAATCGCGGCTGCCGACCCAGGCCTTGACTTCCCCGCTCATCGGGTCCATCGCCACGAAACCGGCTTCCAGGCGCGTCTTCGCTTCGCGCAATTCGCGCATGAAGCTGCCGTCGGCCTTGATACGCTTCAGCGCCGCCGCCGGGGCTTCGCCGCCCTCGACCGCCCGGCGGTAGGTGCTGCTTTCGCGCACGAACGCGTTGAGTTGGGGGCCATGGGTGCGCCAGTAGTAGTCAAACGGCGCCACGCCGGTGCGCATCGAGGCGTAGGTGCTGGTCGAGGTGGAACCCGGCAGCCAGGAGTTGGCCCATTCGACATCGGCCACCGCCTGCAGGGCGCTCGCCTGGCGCTCGACCGCGCGCAGCGCGGCCTGCTGCAGGTCGGCGTCGAGCGTGGTGTGCACCACCAGGCCATCGAGCTCGAGGTTGTAATCGTTTTCGTCGGCCCAGGCGAGCAGCCACTTGCGCACGTGGGCGGTGAAGTGGTTGTCGCGCCCGGTGCGCTCGACCTGGCGCTCGAAGTCGAGGCGCAGCGGGCGTTTGGCCAGGGCGCGCAGGCGCGTTTCGGTGAATGCGCCGTGCTTGGCCATCTGGCCCAGCACCACGTTGCGGCGGCTGAGCGAACGCTCCGGGTTGGTCACCGGGTTGTAGTAATACGTCCCCTTCAGCATGCCGACCAGGGTGGCCGCTTCCAGCACGTCGAGCTTGATGGCGGGTTTGCTGAAATAGGTGCGCGCCGCCATTTCGATGCCGCGCGCGTTGTACAGGAAAGGCACCGTGTTCAGGTAGGCTTCCAGGATCTCGGTCTTGCTGTAGGTGTTCTCGATCTTGATCGCGGTGATCAGTTCCTTCAGCTTGCGGTTGATGCTGCGCGCGCGGCCGATCTCTTCGGGGAACATGTTGCGCGCAAGCTGCTGGGTGATGGTCGAGCCGCCCTGCGCATCGCCCTTCAGGCTGGCCAGCAGGGCGCCGGCGATGCGGGTGAAGTCGACGCCGTGGTGCTCGTAGAAGCGGTGGTCCTCGGTCGAGATCAGGGCCTTGATGACGTGCGGCGACACCTGCGACAGCTTGACCCGCTCCTGCAGCCCCTGCTCGAAGCTGCCCATCTCCTTGCCGCCGGCGGACAGGATGACCGTCGGGCGCGCGCTCTGGACCTGTTTCAGGTCGTCGACGCTCGGGGTGAGCGGAATCAGGACGATGAGGTAGACCAGCAGCAGCAGCACCAGGGCGCCGATCGCCCCCGCGCCGATGATGGCCGCCTGCTGGCCGCGCGGCCGTCCTTCGAGAAAACCGTGCGCCTGGCGGTAGCCCGCCCCGGCCCGGTTGCTTGCACTGCCAAACAAATCCCTTGCCTGCTGGCGGATGCCATTTTCGGTCTTTTCGTCCTGGTCCACTGATGTCCTTGCGCGCTTGATTTACCTTGTACGCGCAGTATAGCCGACCGTTGCCTGTGTTAAGGATGGGAGCGCCGCAGCGGAACGCGGCGAGCGCCGTCCGATTCCTGGACTGCACACTTGACCGCAAGGCCATGCGGCCGTCTTTCCGCTACAATGTCACAATGTCTTTACAAAATTCCACGATAGAATCTGCCGCCCCGGCGCCCGCCGCCGGGCCCGACCTCAGCCCGGAAACCCGCGTGCTGCGCCAGTTCCGGATCGTGTTCAATTCCGTGAAAACGCACTTCCGCCAGGTCGAGCGCGATGCCGGCCTCGGTGGCGCGCAGCTGTGGGCCTTGTCCGTGATCGCAGGCTCGCCCGGCATCGGCGTGACCGGGCTGGCGCGCTCGCTCGACATCCACCAGTCCACCGCCAGCAACCTGGTGCGTACCCTGACCGGACGCGGGCTGATCACGGCGGCGCGCGAGGGCCAGGACCGGCGCGGCGTCGCCCTGCGCGCCCTGCCCGCCGCCGACGCCTTGCTGCAACGCGCGCCGATGCCGTTTGCCGGCGTGCTGCCGGACGCCCTTGCCAGCCTCGATGAAGAGACCCTCAGGCGCCTCGAGCAGGACCTGGCGCGGCTGATCGAGGTGCTGGCGGCCGATCCGGCGAGCGCCCAGGTGCCGCTGGCGCAGCTCTAATCCGGGAAGCATGCTTCAGTTGCCCCCTTGAGTTCCCGCTGCCGGCCCACGCCTCACGTTCTTGAGGGCGATGCCCAGAAACACGTCGCCTGGCTTTTTGGCCAGTGCGGCCGCCAGCGCCGCTGCGAAATGGAAGGGCAAGGGGCCGCCGTGGGCAAGTGCATAGGCCGCCGTCCAGCTCTGGTACTGCGTCGCCTCGATCAGTAATTGCTGCTGGACCGCCGGTAGTTCCGCCCCGATTGCCGCCAGCGCGGAGACGATGCGATCAGGCAGATGGGGCTCTTCCCGACTGCGGTTGAGCTTGTCGATCAGCGCCGGCGCCGCGCTCGCGGCCGCGGGGCCGATCAAGGCCAGCCCCTCGACGGCACTGTAAGCCAGCATCGGATGATCGAACAGGCCAACCAGGACCGGAATGCTCTCGCCAGGCTCGGCAAGGGCAAGCAGCGCGCGTATCGCAGCGGAGGCATCCATGCTCTCGCCGGCCGCCTTGGCCCGTTCGAGCGCGGCGAGCGTGGCGGGCAGCGCGGCCCGCGCCCCCTTGCCGATATCGTCCAGCGCACCGAGCACGGCGCTTGTATCGAGGGGCAACAGGCGCCCCTCGCGGCCTTCGAGTGTCGACACCAGGTGAGGTACAACACGGCCCGCATCGTATTTCCCCAGTTTGCCCAGGGCGCCTACCGCGTAATACCGATAATAGGGATCGCGGGACCTGGCGATCAGGAGCGGGATCGCCGGCCCGCCCGCCGCACCGAGCGCACCCACGGCGTCGTAAAGACCGCCGGGATTCAGGTGCAGCGCCGGGGACGGCGTCCTGACCTGGTCCATCAAGGCCGGCAGGGCGGCTTGCGCAGTTGGCCCCAGTGCGCTCAGCAGGGCCAACGCAAGCATCGCGCTGTCGGAGTCGCCGGCGCCAAGCATGCGCACGGCAACGGGCACGGCCGCGGCGCCCCGCGCGGCAAGGTCGTTTACTGCGCAGTCCCGCAGAGGGGAATCTCCCTTGCCAGCCAGGATAGCCTCCAGGACCCCGATCGTCACGGCCGCGCCGGCGGGAACGCAGGCCGGCGGCCGCGGTGGGGGTAGCGCCCGGCCCGGGGGGGCAGCGCCCAGCAGGCACAGCGCCAACGCTATCGTTCTTGTATTCATGGGTGCAATCGTCGAATGTCGGTTCAGACGGTCCAGTCTAGGCCGAAAATCTTTTGCCAACAAGAAACATTGCGCGAATCACATGAATGGCGGGGCTGGCAGCATGCGGGGAAAGCGGGCTGATGTTTCGAGTACTCACCCACCCTCGCGAAAACGCCGCAGCGCCGCGTCGACAATGGCCTCGGTGCTGCCGCCCGCCGCATGCGCCTCGCGCAGGAGCTGGGCGTCGCTGCCGGTGTGCGTCTCGGCGTACAGGTGTTCCAGGGCAGGCTCGCTGCCCAGCGCCCTGGCGTGCGGCTCGAGCATGCGCAGGGTCGTCAGGATGTCTTCGCGCAGGGAGAGGGTCTCGTGCGTCTGCGGGTGCACCAGCGTGCCGTCCAGCCCGAAGCGGCAGGCCTGGAAGCGGTTGTAGTTATAAACGAGGTAATCGTCCTCGAGCGGCGGCGGTTCGGCACGCTCGAGCAGGTGGCGGCACAGCGCCTGCAGGTAGCAGGCCAGCGCGGCAGCGCGCTCGACGGTGAGCGGCGTGTCGCAGACGCGCAGTTCGATGGTGCCGTATTCGGGCTTCGGCCGCAGGTCCCAGTAAAAATCCTTCATGCTCTTGACGATGCCGGTCTTTTCCATGCGCGCGAAATAGTCGCGCTCGAACGCATCCCAGCTCAACAGGAATGGCGCCCGGCCCGACAGCGGAAACGCGAACACCGAGTTCAGCCGCGCCGAACTGAACAGCGTATCGCTGCCCTGCAGGAAGGGCGACGAGCCGGAGAGCGCGATGAAGTGCGGGATGTAGCGATTCAGGGCGTGCAGCAGGTACAGCGCCTGGTCGCCCGAGCCGCAGCCGATGTGCACGTGCTGGCCGAAGACGGTGAACTGCTTGGCGAGGTAGCCGTACAGGGCGGAGACTTCGCGAAAACGCGGCTTCGCAAAGATCTTGCGCTGGGACCACTGCTGGAACGGATGGGTGCCGCCGCCGCAGACGCCCACGTTCAGGCGGTCGCCGGCCTGCAGCAGAATGTCGCGGATCTGGCGCAATTCCTCCAGCAGCTCGCCATGGTGGGTATGCACGCTCGAGTTAATCTCGATCATGCTCTCGGTGATCTCGGGCGTGACGTTGCCGGGGAATGGCGCGCGTCCCAGCAACTCCAGCATGTCGGGCGAGGCGGCCACCAGGTCGAAGTCCGACAGGCTGACCAGCTGGAGTTCCAGCTCGACGCCCATCGTCAGGCTGTGCGATTCTGCGAACGGTTCGAGTGCCATCGTTATATCTCCTTGGCGAGGCGGGTTTCGTTGGCCCAGACGACGGCGCGCTGGGTCAGCACGGGGCCGACGACGTCCAGCAAGAGCATGGCGGCCGCCAGGGGCGCCAGGCTATCGAGCAGGTCGACGCCCATCAAGTGGGTTTGCTCCATCAGCAGGATCGCGAACACGGCCATCGGCGTGAGCGCCATCCCCGACAGCGCGCCCTTGCGCGCCGAGATGCCCGAGACCCGGGCCAGCGCGGTGCATACCCCGATCTTCACCAGGCTGCGCACCAGTACCAGCAAGACGCCGAGCGCGATGCCGCCGCCGACGTGTTCCATCTCGACGCGGGTGGCGACGAAGAAGAACATCAGCACCGCCAGCAGGTCGCCGAGCACGCCGAAGTTGCGCTGGACGGGGCTGAGCGAAATGCGGCGGTGGCGCGCCACCAGTCCGAAGGTCAGGGCCGCGAGGACCGGCGAAAACTGCAGCACGTGGGTGACGGCGACCAGCAGCACGACCGCCAGCGCGAAGGCCAGGGTGGCGCCCTCCGCCGCGTCGATCAGGCGCAGCCAGAGCGGGACCAGGGCGCCGAACAGCGCCCCCAGGCCGGCCGACGCACCAAGCAGGATCAGGCTGCTGCCGGCGGCATGGGCGAGGTCGCCCGAGGTCTGGAACAGGCCGATGCCGACCACGACGCTGAAGGTGAAGACGGCCATGACGCAGTTCAGGGCGGTCAGGTGCATGGCGCGCTCGGTGACCTGGCCGGCGGCGCCCTGCTCGTTGAGCACGCGCAGCAGCCCCGCCGGGGAACTCGACATCGCGAGCGAGGCCGTCAGCGCAGCGGGCAGGCGCTCCATGCCGCAGTAGTGGGCGACCGCGTACACGGCGACGAAGGTGCCGGCCGCCTCCAGCAGCGAGGTGGCGACGATCCAGGGGTTGCTGCGCAGCCAGCGCAGGTTGATGCGGTAGCCCAGCTCGAACAGGATCAGCCCGAAGCCCAGGTTCGCCAGCAGCATGAAGTTTTTCGATTCGGAGGGCGGCAGGTAGCCGGCGGCCAGGTTGCCGAAGCAGAAGCCGGCCAGGCCATACACGGCAATCCTCGGCAGCGCGGTCCAGCGATAGACCAGTTCGCCGGCCATCCAGGCCAGCGCCATGGCCAGCGGCCAGGCAAGTTGCAGGCCAAGATTGGCATAGTCGGGCATGCGGCTCTCCAGAACGTGCAGAAGTAGAACCTGCGCCACCGGGCGGTGGCCTTCCGCAAAAAACAGCCTCCGGGTATTCCGGAGGCCCGAAAGAAACGTATGAACGCCTCGCTGATCGCCGGCGCCACAGGGGAGTGGCGCCAGGACTCAGTCATATTGCCTGATCTATATATTCTTGGCAACTACATTTGTCCACATGGATCTGCCCTGTTAGCGCACCTGGCTGACTTCGCAGTGCGATTTGCTGCCCTTCACCTTGCAGCTATTGCGTTCCCGGCCGTCGCGGTCCCAGACCCTCACCACCCACTGGTCCGGTCCGCCGCGTTCCATCGTCATGAAGCCGAAGCCGCCGATCCATGAACTCATGTGCTCGACGATGGCGCCGGGTGCAGGCTGCTTGCCCGGAGGCGGCATGCTTGGGAGCGGCGCCGTGTCCTCGGCGCTGCCCGAGAAGCCCGCCACGAACTGCGTTGGGTGGGCGCTGGCGAAACTGACCTGTTCCCACAGGTGCACATGGCCCGACAGCAGCATGTGGATCGAACGCGGCAGGTATCCGGGATCCACGTCGCCGAAGGCATCGAGCAGGCCCTGGTCGCCCCCGAACAGGGTGACTTCGCCCGTTTGCGCGTTGCGGTTGGCACCGAACGCGAACAGGGGGTGGTGGTCGACCGCGATATTGTATTTGGCGCCACGCGCGAGCAGTTCGACCTTGCGGTAAGTGTCGGCATAGGCGGCGCGGCGCGGGTCCGTCCTGGGCAAGCCTCTCCAGTTGGTGTTGGCCGTGTCGAAGACGATCAGTTGGGCGCCGCCGCCGAGCGGCACGGCGTATGGGTCGCTGTGTTCGCCCACGGCGTCGTTCGCCGGGTTGTCGCAATCGCGCCCCGCCTGGAACGGGCGCGGGTCGAGCCAGCGCCACCAGCCCTGCCCCGCGCGCGTGCAGTTTTCGTGGTTGCCGCGGGCGAGCACCCAGGGCGCGCTTGCGAACAGCTTGGCCGCGGGCGTGAAGAAGTCGGCAGCCCAGGCGTCGTAACCGTAGCCGTAGGGACTGCCCGCGCAACCGGCGCGCCCCGCCGGGCATGGGTCTTCCCGGTAATGGTAGTCGCCCACGTGCACCACCAGGTCAGGCTTGAAGGATGCCGCGCTGGCGGCGACCTGCGCGAACGGGAAGGCTTGCGGGTCGTTGCAGTCCTGGATCTCGGGGCCCTTCAGGCGGCAGCCGGTGTCGCCGATGACGACGATGCGTTCCGGTTCTGCTTTCGGCACCGGCAACGGGCGGCCGTTGACCGAAGCCCTCATGCTGCCGACCGCGATCGGCGCCTCGCAGGCCAGCACGGCGGTGGACGGCGGCGTGTGCGGCTGGCCGGGGCGCGCCGGGATGCTCGAATGGGGTACGCGGATGCGCATCGGCATGGCGCGCCCGTCGACCAGCAGCGGCGGGCAGGCCTGCCGGGTGGTGATGACGCGCGCGCTCGCCGCGCCGTTCTCGCCCACCACGACGAAGGCCACGTGCGCGGCTCCCGGATCGGCCTCCAGGGTGCCGCAGCCGGCCAGCACCAGGGCCGGCAACAGCGCCGGCAGGCGGCCTGTGATCCGGGGCGGCGGGAACGTTGTCATGGTGGGCTCCTTGTAAAAAACCGCGAATGTATCACAGCCCGGCAGCCCTTCGGCTTGGCCAAACGCGGCTATCGCGCGCTTGGGCGTAGGATTCAACGAAACAGGCCAAGGGGGGAGAATGGGCAGCGTGCCGGCATGGATGGAGGCGGGGTTCTGGGGACTGGTCGCAGGCGGGGCGCTGCTGCTGGGCGCGGCGGCCGGGTACTGGGTCAGGGTGCCGGCGCGCCTGGTGGCGGCGATCATGGCGTTCGGCAGCGGCGTGCTGATCTCGGCCCTGTCCTTCGATCTGATGGACGAAGCCTACCGCACCGGCGGCTTCGGCGCGACGGCGCTCGGTTTCCTCGGCGGCGCGGCAGTGTATTCGCTGGCGAACTGGCTGCTCTCGCATCACGGCGCGAAGCACCGCAAGCGCTCCTGCGGCCTGCAGCCGAGCGAAGCGCAGCATGGCGGCAGCGGCTCGGCGATCGCGGTCGGCGCCCTGCTCGACGGCATTCCCGAGTCGATCGTGATCGGCCTGTCGATGCTGGGCGGCGGCAAGGTCAGCCTGGTGGCGGTCTGGGCGATCTTCCTGTCGAACCTGCCGGAAGGCCTGTCGAGCGCCGCCGGCATGAAAAAGGCGGGACGCGGCGCCCGCTACGTCTTCGGCATCTGGGGCGCGATCGCGCTCGCGTCCGGCGCCGCCGCGCTGGCCGGCTATACCCTGTTCGAGGGCGCGTCGCCGAACATGATCGCCGCAACCACGGCGGTGGCGGCCGGCGCCATCCTGGCGATGCTGGCCGATACCATGATTCCGGAAGCATTCGAGGAAGCCCACGATTTTGCGGGCCTCGTCACGGTCGTCGGTTTCCTCTCGGCGTTTTCCCTCAGCAAGATGGGCAGCTGACGCGGGCAGATGCGCCCGCGCGTGCCGGAATGCAGGCACCCATTCGATGCGCGCCGGACCGACGCCATTCTTGTCCAGCATGTACTCGACCCGGCGGTCGCGGCGGCCACGGCCAGGCTGACGTCGAGCCAGCGCACGCCGGTCGTGGGCGGATGATGATGATGATGGCTTGATGGACAGGCACGCCCCGCAGGGGACGGCATCATGGGAAGAACCTGTCGGTCCAACCGCTAGCCTGTCCTACCACGATACAAAAGTGGTCTTGCCAATTATTTGGCTGGACGATACTATTCGATTCGGAAATGCCAGCAATAACGGGGCGTGGCCAACTTATAACAATCGGAGGAGACGCAACATGAACGAAGAAAATGGCGGGCTGATCAATCGCCGTAGTGTGTTGAAAGCGGCTGGCGCAGCCGGCATGCTGATGGCAAGCGGCGGCGCCCTTGCGGCGGCGGCTTCGTCCCGCAAGCGCTACGCGGTCGTGGGCGTCGGCTCGCGCGCGCGCATGTTCACCAACGCCATGACCGGCGATTTCCGTAACACGAGCGAAATCGTCGCCGTCTGCGACAAGAACGCCGGCCGCCTGGCGCGCGCCGTGAAAGTCATCTCCGACACCGGCAGCAGCCAGCCGAAGCCGTACGCGGCCGCCGACTTCGACCGCATGCTGCGCGAAACAAAACCGCAGTTCGTGATCGTCACCACCACCGACGCCAGCCACGACGACTACATCGTGCGCGCGCTCGACGCCGGCTGCGACGTGATCACCGAAAAGCCGATGACGACCACCGCCGCCAAGGCGCAGCGCATCCTCGATGCGGTGAAACGCAGCGGCCGCCACATCCGCGTCACCTTCAACTACCGCTACTCGCCGCCGCGCACCCAGATCAAGGAACTCTTGATGTCGGGCGAAATCGGCGACGTCATCTCGGTCGACTTCACCTGGCTGCTGAACACGGTCCACGGCGCCGACTACTTCCGCCGCTGGCACAGCAACAAGGCCAACTCGGGCGGCCTGATGGTGCACAAGTCGACCCACCACTTCGACCTCGTCAACTGGTGGCTCGGCGCCCAGCCTGAAACGGTGCACGCCTTCGGCTCGAAACAGTTCTACACCCCGGAAACGGCGCGCCGCATGGGCCTGTCGGGACCGCACGAGCGCTGCCTGACCTGCCCGGAAAAGCAGAAGTGCAGCTTCTATTTCGACCTCGCCTCCGACCCGGGCCTGAAATCCCTCTACCTGGACAACGAGAAGCACGACGGCTACTACCGCGACCAGTGCGTGTGGCGCCCGGAAATCAACATCGAAGACACGATGAACGTGATGGTCCGCTACGACAACGGCGCGCACCTGAACTACGCGCTGTCGGCCTATGACGCCTGGGAGGGCTACCACATCGCCTTCAACGGCACCAAGGGCCGCATCGAACACCGCATCGTCGAATCTGGCGGCGCGGCGGGCGCGGCCAAGGTCCAGAGCGGCAACGAGAACGTCACGATCCGCGTGATCCCGCTGCGCGGCCAGGCCCGCGACATCGTCCCGATCGTCGGCAAGGGCAGCCACGGCGGCGGCGACGCCGTCATGCTCAACGAGATCTTCGGCGAAGGACCGCCGGACAAGTACAAGCGCGTATCGGACGAGCGCGCCGGCGCCTGGTCGGCGCTGGTCGGCATCGCCGCGAACAAGTGCTTCGAGACGGGCCAGACGGTGCGCATCGCCGACCTGGTGACCGGCCTCACCCCGCCCGACCGCGCGCCGATGCCGGACCGCAAGGCGCCGATGCCGATGCCGATCCGGGTCAAGATTCCTTGATGGCGAATCGGTGAACCGCAGGGTGGACTCCCGAGTCGTACCGCGTGGAGTCGGGACTCCACCCTGCGAAACTGGCTGTTCCTCTGGTCGCGCACTTCCCCTTACAATACGCACGCCGCGCATCCTGCCGCGCGGCACCGTATCGACCATTGAAAGAGCCCCATGATTGTCCTGAAGGTCCCGTACGCGGAAAAAGACGAAGCCAAGGCGCTCGGCGCCCGCTGGAATCCGACGAGAAAATGCTGGTACGTCCCCGACGGCAAGCCCACCGAGCCGTTCGAGCGCTGGATCGACGCCAGCGCCGGCAGCAAGGGCGCGACCGCCGGCGCCGGTCCCTCCTCGCGCGACTCGCATGGCGCCAAGCCCTTCATCGGATCGAAATATGTCGAGCTGGCGCACGCCTGCAATCCCTTTGAAGTATGCGCCGAGTGCCAGCCTCGCCTGATCGAGAGCGGCTGGCTGGAAGCCCATCAGTCGGTGCGCAAGCTGCTGGCCGGCCTGTAAAACCCTCCTGGCCGGCAGCCGCCGTTCAGGTCCAGAGATTGATCACGTTGCCGTCGGCGTCACGGAAGGAACCGACGACGATGATGATGAAGTCGATCAGTGCCCAGATGCCGAGGAAGAAGCACAGCAGCGCGGCGGGCAGGATGCGCTTGTGCGACTGGCAAGCCGCCCGGTTTGACATTGATTCCCGCACTGCCCTCACCCTTACTTGACCCGCTGCTTCTCCAGCTTCCTCGCCAGCGTGCGCCGGTGCATGCCGAGCCGGCGCGCGGCCTCGGAAATATTGAATTCGGTCTCGGCCAGCACCGCGTGGATGTGCTCCCACTCGAGCGTCTTGATCGAGGTCGAGCGATTCGTCAGCTCCACTTCCGTGCTGCCGGCCACGTGGCCGAAGGCGGCCTCGATGTCGTCGGTGTTCGACGGCTTGGCCAGGTACTGGCAGGCGCCGAGCTTGATCGCTTCGACCGCCGTGCCGATGCTGGAGAAGCCGGTCAGCACCACGATCAGCATTTCCGGATCGTGCGCGTGCAGCAGCTGCACGCAGCTCAGCCCCGACGAATTGCCCTTCAGTTTGAGGTCGACCACGGCGTAGCCGGGGTCATGGTCTTTCAGGATCTCGGCCGCTTCCTCATAGCCCGGTGCGTGCAGCACCCGGTAGCCGCGCCGCTCGAACGAGCGCGCCAGCGTGCGGGCAAAGGCTTCGTCGTCCTCGACGATCAACAGGACCGGCGCGGCATTGGAATGTTCGTCAAGCATGCTCGCCCTCCCCCGAGAGTGCGATCGAGGCCAGCGGAATGGTCAAGGTGACTTCGGCCCCGCCCTCCTCGCGATTCCGGGCCACGACGCCGCCGCCCAGGGTGCGCGCCACGTTCACCACCAGGAACAGCCCCACCCCGGCGCCGGCGCGGTTCTTGGTCGACTGGTAGGGCTTGCCGAACTGGGCCAGCATGGCCGGCGCAAAGCCCGGACCGCGGTCGAGGACGACGAGGCGCAGGGTGCCGTCCTCGATGCTCGCGTCGAGCCGCACCCAGCCTGGCGAGCTTTCCAGGGCATTGTCGAGCAGGTTGTCGATGGTCTGCTTCAGGGCCGAATCGAAGGCCACCGGAATGTCCTCGGGAATGCGGTTCTCGTACTCGAAATGCGCCGCTTGCCGGCGCTCTTCCCATTCCTCGGCGAGCCCGTCGAGGAAGGTGTGGATGGTCGTGCGCACCGCCGATTCGCCGCGCGCCTTGCCCGCCGAGAGCAGGATGCCGCTGACGATCGACTTGCAGCGTTTCAGCTGGGTCTGCATCTCGGCGATTTCCTCGCGCAGGTCGGGATTATCGCGAAACTCCGGCATCCGCTTCCAGTCGCCGAGGATCACCGATAAAGTCGCGAGCGGCGTGCCCAGTTCGTGCGCCGCGCCGGAAGCGAGCAGGCCCATGCGCACGATATGGTCTTCCTCGGCGGCGCGCTGGCGCAGGTCGGCCAGCTGTGCGGCCTTGGCGCGCAGCGTGCCGCTGATGCGCGAGATAAAAATCACCAGCAGCGCCGCGTTCAGCGCGAAGCAGATCAGCATGCCCTGCACGTAGAGGCTGGCAATCCCGCGCGCGTGGTCGAAGGGCAGCGCGAGCGGCTCGGCGAAGACGGCCAGCAAGGCCAGGCACACGAGCGTGATGACGACGATGCTCCAGGTCGACCAGGCTTCCAGCAGCACCGCCGAGATGATGATCTGCAGCAGGTACAGGAAGGCGAAGGGATTGGTGGTGCCGCCCGACAGGTAGAGCTGGACGGTGAGCGTGGCCACGTCCACCAGCAGGGCCATGAACAGTTCGCTGTTGGCGACCGGGCGCCGCTCGTGCCAGCGCAGGTGGCTGGCAATATTAAAGGCGATCAGGCAGGCCAGTACCTGCAGCATGTGCACCAGCGGCAGGTTGATGTCGAAGATGAGGATGGCGCCGGCGATGGTCGTGACCTGGCCGATGACGGCGATCCAGCGCAGCTCGATGAGCTGCAGCATGTTCTCGTGACCGGCAGCGTATTCGACGCTGGCCTCGAGGGCCGAGGCCCTCGACGGGTTTATTTTTGTTAGTAGATCAAGCTTTACTGCCATCGTCCTTCGCCTTGCGGATTTCCTTGTCGCCCGAGCGCGTCACGAACCACCATGCGCCGGCAACCATCAAAGCCAGAGCATACCAAGTGATCGCATACACGAGGTGATTGTTTTGAAAGGAAATGACCGTCTGGCCGCCAACCGGCTTTTCGGGGGCGCCGACCGGGTCCTGCGCGCGCGCCGCATCGACGAAATACGGCGCGACATTGGGGAGGCCGCGCGCGGCGCCGATGCCGGCCACGTCGCGCGAAAACCAGCGGTTGTTGATGGGATCGTTCTCGCGCAGGAAGCCGCCGCCCGGT
>JAQGLR010000105.1 GCA_028292765.1 Massilia sp.
ATCGCCTTCAGGCGTTCGCGCGTGTCGAAGCCCGCCGTGCCGAGGTAGAGCGTGGCCGTGGTCAGGAAGTCGGTGACGGTCAGGTAGTTCTGATCCGACTCGATATCGTCAAGCGCGGACACGCCGAGCGTGCCGATGGCGGGGGCCGCCACCTCGCGCCGCTGCCAGGTCTTGTTGCCGTTGCCGATGCCGCGGCGCAGCTCGACGATGCGGTTCTTCACCTTGTCGAGCACCGTCAGCAGGATGGCCCCGCGGACGACGGTCACGCCGTCGAGGGAGCTTGTGCTGGTGGGCGCGAACAGGATCTCGAAATCGCGCTCGCCGCGCATGAAACGCTCGAAGTCGATCGCCAGCAGCGCGCCCTGCGGCCAGCTGCGCCCGCCCACTTTCCAGTCCGAACGCAACTCGATCAGCAACTGGTCGCGCACCGCATAGGCATTCGCATCCCCGGGCTTGGGCACCTTGATCAACTGGCCGCCCGCTTGGTCCTTTTCGCGGACGAACAGCTCGCTGCTATAAAACCCGATCTGGCGCGTGACGAATTCGCGCTCGAAGCCGGGGGTCATGTCCTTGTGCGCGGAGGCCGACAAATCGTCAGGCCGGGCCTCGAACACCAGGCGGGCATCGGCCAGCGGCGTGCCGCGCTTCCATTCCTTCACCAGGCGCGGATAACCCGAGGCGGTCATCGTCCCGGGGCCGAAATCGGTGGCGACGAACAGCGTGTCGCGGTCGATCCAGCCGACACTGCCTTTCGACTCGGGCAGGGCGAAGCCGCCGGCGACAAAAGCGCGCTTGTCGAGGTCGAATTCGCGCACCACTTCGGCATCGCCGCCGCCGCGCGAGAGCGAGACCAGGCATTGGCCTCCGCGGGGTTCCAGGCAGGTGACGCCGGCCCAGACCCAGTTCTCGTGTTCGTCGCGCGCCAGGGCGTCGAGGTCGATCACCGTTTCCCAGCGCGGCGCATCCTTGCGGTATTCGGCCAGCGTGGTGCGGCGCCAGATACCGCGTTCGTGGTGGGCATCGCGCCAGAAGTTGTAGAGCCAGTCGCCGTGGACCCTGACGTAGGGAATGCGTTCCTTCGCATCGAGGATGGCCTGCAGGCGTGTGCGCAAGGCCTCGTGCGCGGCGCCGCCCAGCTCGCGTTCGGCGACCGCGTTCCTCTCCTTTACCCACGACAGCGGGCGCTCGCCGTCCACGTCTTCCAGCCAGAGCCAGGGGTCCCGGGTAACAGGAACAGCCGGCGTCGCTGGCGCCTGCGCCTGCGCGCCGCTGCTTGTTGCTGCCGCCAATCCGAGGAGTACCTTTGCCGCCATCTTGTGCATCCGCTTGGTCCCGCTTCTGTCCGCTTATATCTATTGCCGGGCGCCACCGTGGCGGTCCGATAACGCGTATATTATCAACAATTGTTATCAACAATCTTCCCGACCTTTACCCAAGGGCCGACACCATGGGGCTTTCGATCACCCGCAGCATTGGCGCGGCAGGCGGCGCGCGCGGCACGCCGCGCCTCGTGCCGTGGGGTGTCGGCCTGGTGCTGGCCGCCCTGGTGGGCGCCGCCTTGCACATGGCCGCGACCCGCGCGGTCGAAGAGGAAGCGCGGCGCCGCTTCGATAACCGGGCCCGCGCCACCCAGGAGCGGCTGGCCAACGCCATCAAGTCGTATGCCGAAGTGACGCGCGCGCTGGCGGCGCTGTTCGCGGCCAGCGAGCGCCCGGTGACGCGCCTGGCCTTCCACCGTTACGTCGCCTCGCTCGACCTGCGCAACAACTACCCGGCGATCGACGCGGTCTCCTACATCCACGATGTCCCGGACGCCGGGCGCGAGGCCTTCGAGGCGGCGGTGCGCGCGGACCGCAGCCTGGATCCGCGCGGCTATCCGGATTTCGCCATCCGGCCGCCGGGGCGGCGGCCCGACTACAAGGTCCTGACCTTTGTCGAACCGCCCGAACTGATGCCCGAACGGTTCGGGGTGGACCTTGCCGCCAATCCCGCAATTGCCGACTCCATGGCGCGCTCGCGCGACACCGGCAGCCTGAGCGCGTCCGGCCAGTCGATGCAGGTCCTGCGTCCCGCGCCGCATATGGCGCTCGGGATGGGCGTTCCCGTGTACCGCGGCGGCGCCGTTCCGGTAACGCTGGCCGCGCGCCGCGCCGCCCATGTCGGAGCCGTCGGCATCGCGTTTTCGGTGCCGGCCCTGGTCGAAGGCGCACTGGCCGGCGTGGGCGATGCGAAGCTGGCGCTGGCGCTGTTCGCGGCCGGCACCGGCAGCGGCCTGCCGACGCTGGCGCTTGCCGCCGGCGACAGCCTGCTGTATGGCGACGGCGCCGTGCGCACCCGGCCACCCGACGCTGCCGCCACCTTCACCGCGGTGCTGCCGGTCGATTTCGGCGGCGCGCTGTGGAAGGCGCATTTCAGCGCCCCCAAGGATGCGCTCTACCTGCCGCTCGACCGCCGCTTTCCGCTGCTGGCGTTCGGCGCCGGGTTGATCGCCACGCTGCTCGTCTACAGCCTGTTCCTGACCCTGTACTGGTCGCGCCGCGGCGCCATCGAGCAGCGCACGCTGCTCGACACGGTGCTCGACAACCTCGACGCATTCGTGTTCATGAAGGACCGCGACCGGCGCTTCCGTTACGTCAACGCCAGGATGGCGCAGGCGCTGGGACGGGATGCGGAACGGGTGGTCGGGCGCATCGACCGCGAGGTCATGCCGGCCGACCTGGCCGACGCCGCCTGGGAGCGCGAACGCGCCGTGTTCGACGGCACCCGCCGCGCGAGCCAGGTCGAAATCGTGCTGCCCGGCGGCGTGGCGCGCCAGATGTGGGAAGTGAAGGTGCCGGTGCACCTCGACGGCGATGTCGGCGGGGTGCTGTGCGTGGCGACCGACGTCACCGAGCTGCACCAGCTCAAGGCCCGGGCCGACGCCGCGAACCAGGCCAAGAGCGACTTCCTGTCGAACATGAGCCACGAGATCCGCACGCCGATGAACAGCATCATCGGCATGACGCACCTGGCTTTGAGGTCGGCAAATGACCCGAAGCTGCGCGACTACCTCGAAAAGATCGACCACTCCGGCCAGCACCTGCTGGGGATCATCAACCACATCCTGGACTTTTCAAAGATCGAGGCCGGCCGGCTCGAGCTGGAACTGCTCGACTTCCGGCTCGACGCCCTGTTGGGCAACCTCGAAACCCAGCTCGGCGAGGCGGCCGCGGCCAAGGGCCTGCGCTTGCAGTTCGACGTTGCGCCCGAGCTGGCGCGGCCCCTGCGCGGCGACCCGCTGCGCCTCGAGCAGGTGCTGCTGAACTTCCTCGGGAACGCCATCAAGTTCTCCGAGCGCGGCAGCATCGCGATCCGCGCCCGTGCGCTGCGCGCCTCCGGCCATGACACGCTGGTGCGCTTCGAGGTGCAGGACAGCGGCATCGGCATCGACCCGGCCGAGGTGGCGCAGCTGTTCACACCCTTCCACCAGGCCGACCCGTCGACCAGGCGGCGCTACGGCGGCACCGGACTGGGCCTCGTGATCAGCAAGCAGCTTGCCGAGCTGATGGGAGGGGAGGTCGGCGTCGAAAGCGAGGCAGGGCGCGGCAGCACCTTCTGGTTCACGGCGCGGCTCGCACACGGTGGCGAACCCGGAAGTAAGGACGGTGACCAGTCCGCCTGTAAATCGGTTCCGGGCACGGCGTCCGGGGTCGCGTCACACCTTGCGCCACATTCACTTCGGCTCGATGGCGCCTCGATCCTGCTGGTCGAGGACAATGCCTTCAGCCAGCAGGTCGGGCGCGAGCTGCTCGAAGCCGCGGGCGCCGTGGTCGTCGTCGCACAGGACGGCGCCGAGGCGCTGGACCGGATGGGGGCGCAGCGTTTCGACTGCGTGCTGATGGATTTGCAGATG
>JAQGLR010000110.1 GCA_028292765.1 Massilia sp.
TCGAGTCGACCTCGTCGACCACGGCGAAGTTCAGGCCGCGCTGCACGCGCTCGCGCGCTTCGTAGACCATGTTGTCGCGCAGGTAGTCGAAGCCGAACTCGTTATTCGTGCCGTAGGTGATGTCCGAGCCGTAGGCGGTCTGCTTGGTGTCGTGGTCCATCTGCGACAGGTTCACGCCGGTGGAGAGGCCCAGCCAGCCGTACAGTTTGCCCATCGAGTCGGCATCGCGCTGCGCCAGGTAATCGTTGACGGTAATGACATGCACGCCCTTGCCGGACAGCGCGTTCAGGTAGACCGGCAGGGTTGCCATCAGGGTCTTGCCCTCGCCCGTGCCCATCTCGGCGATCTTGCCTTGGTGCAGGACCATGCCGCCGATCATCTGCACGTCGAAGTGGCGCATCTTGAGGACGCGTTTCGCGGCTTCGCGGCAGACGGCAAACGCTTCCGGCAGGATGTCGTCGAGCGTTTCGCCATTGGCGACGCGCGACTTGAATTCAGGAGTTTTTGCCTGGAGCTCAGCGTCGGACAATGCCTCCATCTGCGGCTCGAGCGCGCTGATCTGACGCACGGTTTTTTGATATTGCTTGAGTAGCCGCTGGTTGCGGCTACCGAAAATCTGGGTCAGTAATGACATGCTAGGTTTCTTAAAAAGACGCCGCAAAAAAGAGCCAGGGATGATATCAAACGATACCTACCTAAGACCGACGGTGGCAAAAAGCGACTGATTTTATCATGCGATGCGGCCACACTTGGGGCTTACACGCCCGATAACAAGTGTCGTGCACGAAAGAATGTTATCAAATTGCATCGAAACCACAGGATCGGGGCCGCAGTTGGCGCACCCGCCGGACCTTGTGGTATGTTGTGCCCTTGTAGTCTCCCCTCGTGTCCACCCCTCTGTCCAGCATCCGATGCACATCTACGGCACCCGCAACCGCCCCACTTCGTTCGAAGCGACCAGTTTCCTGCGCTCGAACGAGCGCATGGCGAGCCTGTTGCCGACCGCGATGCGCATGGCCGACCTGCAGCGCGACGTCGGCCTGGCGCTGCCCACGGTCGCGGGCAACTGCGACGTGCTGTCGTTCCAGGACGGCGTGCTGGTGCTGGCGGTGCCCAGTTCGGCGGTCGCGGCCAGGCTGAAGCAGGGCTTGCCGAAACTGCAGGGCACCTTGCAGGCGCGCGGCTGGCAGGTGAGCTCCATGCGCCTGAAGGTGCAGGTGACGCGGGCCATGCCGGAACGGGTCGAGATGCGCAACCTGGAGCTGCCGCCGACGGCCGTCGATGCGTTCGAGGAGCTGGGCGAGAGCTTGCCGGACACCCCGCAGAATGCGGCGCTGGTGGCGGCGATCAAGCGGCTGGCGGCGAAAAGGCGGTAGGTGGGCACCCCGTGCCCACCCTACAAACTACATCTGCGCCCACTCCTGCTTCATCTGCTTCAGGTACGACGCCGGCGCGCCCTCCACGCCATCGAAGGACACGATCTCGTAGGCATCCGGCCGCGCCAGCAAGGCGCGCAGCAGCTCGTTGTTGAGCGCATGCCCCGACTTGTGCGCCTCGTACGCCGCCAGCAGCGGATGGCCCACCAGGTAGAGGTCGCCGATTGCATCGAGGATCTTGTGGCGCACGAACTCGTCGTCGTAGCGCAGGCCGTCCGCATTCAGGATGCGGTACTCGTCCATCACGATCGCGTTTTCCAGCGAACCGCCGCGCGCCAGGCCCATGCCGCGCAGGCTTTCCACGTCCTGCATGAAGCCGAAGGTGCGCGCACGCGCCACGTCGTGCACATACGATACGTGGGCGAAATCGACCGACGCGTTCTGCGTCGTGCCGTCCACCGCCGGGTGGTTGAATTCGATGAAGAAATCGAGCTTGAAGCCGTCGTGGGGGATCAGGCGCGCCCACTTTTCGCCGCTGCCCGTGCCCTGGCGCACTTCGACTTCCTTCAGCACGCGGATAAATTTCTTCGGCGCCGCCTGGTCCTGCACCCCGGCTTGCTGCAGCAGGAACACGAACGACGAGGCCGAGCCGTCCATGATCGGGATTTCTTCGGCCGTGACTTCGATATACAGGTTGTCGATGCCGAGGCCCGCGCAGGCCGACATCAGGTGTTCGACGGTGGACACGCGCGCGTCGTCCTTGATCAGGACCGAGGCCATGCGCGTGTCGCCCACCACCTCGGCGCTCGACGGGAACTCGACGACCGGGTTCAGGTCGACGCGGCGAAACACGATACCGGTATCGACGGCGGCCGGGCGCAGCGTCAGTTCGACCTTGCGGCCCGAGTGCAGCCCGACGCCGGTCGTGCGCACCAGTTCTTTGATGGTTCGTTGTTTAAGCATGGGCCGATTATATATGTGCCGCCAAATCGGTGCCGAGCCCAGCCCTTGCAGCACAGCAAGCCACATCCTCAGGGATGCTCTGCTTCCGCGTGCACCTTCTCATGGCGAATCAAATAGATGCCGCTGCCGATGATGATCGCCGCCCCGGCCAGGGTGTACTCGTCGGGCAGGGTCTGCCAGAGCAGCCAGTCGATCGCCACGCCCCAGGCCAGCGCCGAATACTCGAAGGGCGCCACCACCGACGCTTCGCCGTGGCTGAACGCCTCGGTAATGGCGAGCTGGCCGAAAAAGCCGCTCACGGCCAGGCCCAGCAAGAGCGGGATGTGGACCGCGTCGACCGCCACCCAGCCCGGCGCGGCCAGCACGGTGGCGCCGATGGCCATCATCAGCATCAGCCAGAACATGATCTGCTCGCTGCTGTCGCTGCGCGCCAGCACCCGCGCGCCGATCGCGGAGATCGCGTAGCACACGGCCGAACCGAGGATGGCCAGTCCGCCCAGGGTCAGGAAACCGCCGCCTTCCGGGCGCAGCACGACCAGCACCCCGGCCAGTCCAACAGCGATGGCAATCCAGCGCGCGACATTCACTTTTTCCTTCAGCACGCACACGGAGAGGGCCGTGATCAGGGCCGGCGCGATGAAGAAGATCGAATAGGCCTCGGCCAGCGAGAGGTTTTTCAGGCCATACGCGAACAGCGCCAGCATCGCGATGCCGACCACGGCGCGCAGCACCTGCAGCGACCAGCGCACCCGCAGCATGCTGCGAAAACCGCCGCGCCAGGCGACGTAAGCGCAGACCAGCGGCAGCGACGACAGCGAGCGCAGGGCCGCGACCTGCATCGCCGGTACGTCCTCGGCGAGCAGCTTCATCGCCGTGTCCATCAGCGAAAACATGAAGACGGCGATCATCATCGCGTAGATGCTGCGCAGGTTGCCGCTCATGTTGCCGCTAGGTTTATTCATGGGGTACAGAAGAAAAACGGCGCCGCAGCGCCGTTGGTATGGAAGCAGCCGGGTTTAGCCCAGTTGCGCGAGCATCGTTTCGGCGCTCGACACGTCGAAGCCGCCCTGCTCCACGTTCAGCTGGGTGACGACGCCATCCTCGACCAGCATCGAGTAGCGCTGCGAGCGCGTGCCCATGCCGTGCTTCGAGAAGTCGGCGTCCAGGCCGAGGGCCTGGGTGAAGGCGGCGTTACCGTCGGCCATCATGCGCACGATGCCGGTCGACTGCTGTTCGCGGCCCCAGGCGCCCATGACGAAAGCGTCGTTCACCGAGATGCACCAGATTTCGTCGACGCCCTTGGCCTTCAAGGCGTCGGCGTTGGCGACATAACCCGGCACGTGCTTGGCCGAGCAGGTCGGCGTAAAGGCGCCCGGCAGGCCGAAGACCGCGATTTTTTTACCTTTGGCCAGTTCGCTGACCTGGAAGGTGTTCGGGCCCAGTGCGCAGCCTTCGGTTTCGGTTTCGATGAATTCGGCCAGGGTGCCTTCCGGCAGGCGGTCGCCAATCTTGATGGTCATGGAGGTGTCCTCGGGTGTTATTTTGGTAAGCCTGCAAGTATGCCTGATGTGGCAAGGCTCTGCACGCGAGCGGCCGGCCCATAAAAAAACCGGGACCGGAGCTTGGCTCCGATCCCGGTTCCTATTCAACTAAACCGTTAAGCTTAGTCGGCCTGCTTGCGCAAGAAGGCCGGAATGTCGTAGGTCTCGACACCGTTGTTCTGCATCGCGCGCACCTGCTCGGATGCCTGCTCGCGGCGCCACACGGCCGGCTGCTTCATGCCGTCGCCGGCGCCCATGCTGGCCGAACCCATGGTCATGCCGCCGGTCAGCGGCGCGGTGCCCATCATCGGCGCGTTGTAGGTACCGGTGCGCAGCACCTGCTGCGGCTGCACCAGCTGCATCTTCTTGGTTTTGCCGAGGCCGGTCGCGACCACGGTCACGCGGATCTCGTCGCCCATGGCGTCGTCGTAGGCGATGCCCTGCGCGATCGACGCGTCCGGTGCGGCAAAGGCGCGCACGGCAGCCATGACTTCCTTGATTTCCTTGCCCTTCAGGCCACGGCTGGCGGTCACGTTGACCAGCACGCCCTTGGCGCCCGACAGGTCGATACCGTCGAGCAGCGGCGAAGCGACGGCCTGCTCGGCGGCGATGCGTGCGCGGTCCACGCCCGACGCGGTCGCGGTGCCCATCATGGCCTTGCCCT
>JAQGLR010000126.1 GCA_028292765.1 Massilia sp.
CTGTTCGTGTTCTTTTTCGAGCTCGTGCCTTACCTGCCCAGCTATGGCGGCTACGTGCGCTATGTGGTGGGGATCGTCGTGACGGTGCTGGTGGGGCGCTACGCGATTGCTTCGCTGCAGCGCTATCTCGCGCGCCAGAAGGAAACCGAAGCGTTGCCGGACGGGCAGCGCCGCCAGACGCTACGCTACGATATGGTGCTGACCCGGCTGGGCAAGAACGTCTGCCCGGGATGCGAGCGGCAGGTCGACCTGAAAGACGGAGCCACCGACTTTTGCCCGCACTGCGGCATCGGCCTGTTCAACCGCTGCGGCGGCTGTGCCACGCGCAAGAATGCATTCGGGCGCTTCTGCTTCGCGTGTGGGACGGCGGCGAATACCACCCTGGCGGATTGATCGGCCAGGGTGGTCGCGCCTGTCAAGTCCGGGCCGCTGCTGCTTAGTCCTGCAGGTCAGCCGGAATTTTGCCGCCGTTGGCAGCCAGCTTCTTCATCACCTGCTTGTGCAGCCAGATGTTCATCGAAGCCGAGTCGCTGGTGTCGCCTGAATAGTTCAGTTCGGCAGCCAGTTCCTTGCGCGCCTGCAGGCTGCTGTCGATGTCGAGCAGCTTGAGCAGGTCGACGATCGAAGTGCGCCAGTTCAGCTGCTCGCCAGACGCTTTCTGCTTGTTGGTCAGGATTGCCTCGACGTCGACCTCGTCCATCGCCACAGGCGCCGGCGCTGCGGGGGCCGCTGCCGGCGCGGCAGGCGCCGGTGCAGGGCGTGCCTGCGCTTGCGGAGCGGCTGGCGCGCTCGGTGCCGGGGCTTGCGCCGGTTTGTTGGCCGCGTGGGCCGACGGGAAGATCTTGCTGAAGATGTTTTTCAGAATACCCATTGTGTGTTCCTTTGTTGTTGGTTATAAAACTTGGCGAAAAAATTAGCGACGCATACCCTGCGCCACGTGAGCCAGGGCAATCGCGAGTGCGGCGCCGCCCAGGCCCTTCACGACGTTCGGATGTTCGGCGTAGAAGTCGCCCATGCGCTCGACCACGCCCGGATTTTCCTGCTCCGCCTTTTCGGCGATCTGTTGAACCTGCTCGGGCGTCAGTTGCGAGGCTTGCTCGGGCGTGATCTGGGCTTGCGCATTCCCGCCAGTGGCGCCGCCGAGCAGGTTGCCGAGCATGCCGCCGAGGCCGCCCATGCCGCCCATCCCGCCCATGCCGCCGCTCATCCCGCCCAGGCCACCGCCGCCGCTGCCACGCCCCGCCAGCGCGCCGAGGAGCGCCGGGCCAGCCGCTGCGATCAGCTGGTTCAGCATGCCGGCCTGCTGGTTCGGGTTACTCTGGCCAAACATCTGTCCGACCATTTGCGGGAAGGGCGGGGTCTGGTTCGAGCGCAGCGCCTGCGTCACGCCTTGCGCGAGCTGCTCGCGTGGCACTTGTTGCGATACACGGTCGAAATCTTCCGTTGCGCGGGTGTTGTCGGCGCCCGATGCGCCGTTCATGTACTGCTGTAACAGGTTACCCAAATCAAAAGCCATGACGTCCTCCTGCATGAATGACAAGGTGAAGGTCGAGGGTAGGGCGTTCAATTCCCCGACTCGGTACGGTATCGAACGCAGGAGAAAGTAAACAGCCACATCCATGCCGACTAGCAATTGCCCGCGGGCCGCGCTAAGCTGGCGAAATGATCTACCTGCCGATTCTCGTCTTCGCCCTGATCTACGCCGCGGCCAGCTTCGTCTGGGAGCTGCCGCTGCTGGTGGCCGGCGCCTATCTCGTCATCAGCCTCACCTGTTTCGTGGCCTATGCCATCGACAAGTCGGCCGCCCGGAATGGCGGCTGGCGCACGCCGGAGCGCACCTTGCTCCTGCTTGGCCTGGCCTGCGGCTGGCCCGGCGCCCTGCTGGCCCAGCAATGGTTGCGCCACAAGACGGCCAAGCGCTCGTTCCAGCAGATGTTCTGGGTCACGTTGGTGGCCAACATCCTTGGTTTCCTGTGGCTGGCATCCCGGCTGGCCGTGCGCTGAAATGCGCGCCTGCATGAGCAACCGAGCATGAGCGCCCACCCCCGCTCCTGGCGCTATCCGCGCGTGCTGGCCCACCGCGGCGGCGGCACGCTGGCGCCGGAAAACACGCTGGCAGGGCTGCGCGAGGGCATGCGCCGTGGGTTCGCCGCCATCGAATACGACATCATGCTGGCGCGCGACGGCGTGCCGGTCGTCATGCACGACCCCTACCTCGGCCGCACCGTGGCCGGCTCGGGCAATGTGTTCGATTACGATGCCGCGGAACTGTCGACCATGGATGCCGGCGGCTGGTTCGCGCGCGAATACGAGGGCGAGCCGGTGCCGCTGTTCGTCGAGTTCGCGGGATTTTGCAAGGCGCACGGCATCTGGATGAACATGGAACTGAAACCCGCGCCGGGCTTCGATATCGAAACCGGCGGCACCGTCGCGCGCATCGCGGCCGCGATGTACGCCGACGAGATCGCGGCAGGGGATATGGCCGCGGTGCCGCTCTTGTCCTCGTTCAGCCACCTGGCACTCGAAGCGGCGCACCAGGTGGCGCCGCAGGTGCCGCGCGCCTGCCTGATGAGCGAATTGCCGCCCGACTGGGAACGCCGCGCGCATTCGGTCGAGGCCGCCGCGATCCACACCAACCACCGGCACCTGACACGGGAACTCGCTGGCAGGGTGCGCGCGGCCGGCTTCGGCCTGTTCTGCTACACCGTCAACGACCCGCGCCGCGCGCGCGAACTGCTGTCCTGGGGCGTCGAGGCGTTCTGTACCGACCGCATAGACCTGATCGGCCCGTATTTCGCTTGACTGTCGGCGCGTTACTGGGCACATCCACACCATGTAAACAAGTTACAGGTGACTGATATAATCGTTGCTTTATCTACCGTACTGCGCTCTTTCCGCACCCGCCCAACATGAAATCCTCCGAAATCCGCGAAAAGTTCCTCAAGTTTTTTGAGTCCAAGGGCCATACGATCGTACGGTCCAGCCCCCTCGTGCCGGGCAACGATCCGACCATGTTGTTGACCAACAGCGGAATGGTGCAGTTCAAGGACGTCTTCCTGGGCCTCGATTCGCGCCCGTATTCGCGCGCGACGAGCGTGCAGCGCTGCGTGCGCGCCGGCGGCAAGCACAACGACCTGGAAAACGTCGGCTACACGGCGCGCCACCACACCTTCTTCGAGATGCTGGGTAACTTCAGCTTCGGCGACTATTTCAAGCGCGATGCGATCAACTACGCCTGGGAACTGCTGACCAAGGTGTACTTGCTGCCGGCCGAAAAGCTGACCGTCACCGTCTATTTCGAAGACGACGAAGCCTACGACATCTGGGCCAACGAAATCGGCGTGCCGACAGAGCGCATCATCCGCATCGGCGACAACAAGGGTGCGCGCTACGCGTCCGACAACTTCTGGCAGATGGCCGACACCGGCCCGTGCGGCCCGTGCACCGAGGTGTTCTACGACCACGGCGCCGACATCTTCGGCGGCCCTCCGGGTTCGCCCGACGAAGACGGCGACCGCTTCATCGAGATCTGGAACCTCGTGTTCATGCAGTTCAACCGCGACGAGTCGGGCGTCCTGACCCCGTTGCCGAAGCCCTCGATCGACACCGGCATGGGCATGGAGCGCCTGGCCGCCGTGCTGCAGGACGTGCACAGCAACTACGAGATCGACCTGTTCCAGGCCCTGATCAAGGCTGCCGCGCGCGAAACCGGCGCGACCGACCTGGGCAACAACTCGCTGAAGGTGATCGCGGACCACATCCGCGCCGCCGCCTTCATGATCGTCGACGGCATCATCCCGAGCAGCGAAGGCCACGGCTACGTCCTGCGCCGCATCATCCGCCGCGCGCTGCGCCATGGCCACAAACTGGGCCAGACGCGTCCGTTCTTCTACAAGCTGGTGGAAGACCTGAACGGCGAGATGGGCAGCGCCTACCCGGAACTGCTGGACGCGAAAGACCGTGTCGCGCAAGTCTTGAAGGCCGAGGAAGAGCGTTTCGGCGAGACGCTGGAAAACGGCATGAAGATCCTCGAAGCCCAACTCTCCAGGGATGCAAGGAACCTCGACGGCGGCACCGCGTTTACCCTGTACGACACCTACGGCTTCCCGCTCGACCTCACCGCCGACATCTGCCGCGAACGCGGCGTCACGCTGGACGTTGACGGCTTCAGCGCCGCCATGGAGCAGCAGAGGAAAACCGCGCGCGCAGCCGGCAAGTTCAAGATGGCAGCCAAGGTCGAGTACGCGGGCGAGAAGACCAAGTTCGTCGGCTACGAGTCGCTGGTGCACAACACCCACGTGCTGGCGCTGTACTCCGAAGGCGTCTCGGTGCAGGAGCTGAAAGCGGGCCAGGAAGGCATCGTCGTGCTCGACACGACGCCGTTCTACGCCGAATCCGGCGGCCAGGTCGGCGACCATGGCAGCATCGCATCCGGCGCCGGCGAATTCGAAGTCGAAGACACGCTCAAGATCCAGGCCGAGGTGTTCGGCCACCACGGCGTCCTGCGTAGCGGCTCGCTGAAGGTGGGCGACACGGTCGATGCGCAGGTCGACCAGGCCAAGCGCGCGCGCACCATCCGCAACCACTCGGCGACGCACCTGATGCACAAGGCGCTGCGCGAGGTGCTGGGCGGCCACGTCCAGCAAAAGGGCTCGCTGGTCGACCCTGATAAAACCCGTTTCGACTTCAGCCACAACGCGCCGGTGACGCCTGAGCAGATCGCCCAGGTCGAGACGATCGTGAATCGCGAGATCCTGGAAAACCACGCGACGCAAGCGCAGAACATGAGCTTTGACGACGCGGTCAAGCATGGCGCGATGGCGCTGTTCGGCGAGAAGTACGGCGACGAAGTGCGCGTGCTCGACATCGGCTCGTCGAAAGAGCTGTGCGGCGGCGTGCACGTGACGCGCACCGGCGACATCGGCCTGTTCAAGATCGTGTCGGAAGGCGGCGTCGCCGCCGGCATCCGCCGCATCGAGGCGGTGACGGGCGAGGGCGCGCTGGCATGGGTGCAAGCCACCAACGCCAGGCTGCTCGCCGCCGCCGCCGCCCTGAAAACCGGCCCGGACGAACTGCCAGCGCGCATCAATCAGGTGCAGGACCAGGTCAAGCTGCTGGAAAAGGAAGTCGCGGCGCTGAAGTCGAAGCTGGCCTCGGGGCAGGGCGACGAACTGGTGAGCAAGGCGGTCGACGTGAACGGCATCAAGGTGCTGGCCGCGACGATGGAAGGCGCCGACGCGACCGGCCTGCGCGAGACCATGGACAAGCTGAAGGACAAGCTGCAGACCGCGGCCATCGTGCTGGCCAGCGTGGTGGACGGCAAGGTCAGCCTGATCGCGGGCGTGACCAAGGATGCGACCGGCAAGGTCAAGGCCGGCGAGCTGGTCAACTTCGTTGCGCAGCAGGTCGGCGGCAAGGGCGGCGGGCGTCCGGACATGGCGCAGGCCGGTGGTACCGATCCGGCAGGTTTGCCGGCGGCGCTGGCCGGCGTGGCGGCCTGGGTCGGCGAACGGACTTAACGCCGATGGTGGGCCTCGCGGCCCATGCATAAACGCGGCCTGCAGACACGTCGCCCGGTTGCAGGACAGCAGACGGTCTGTGCCGTATATGCACGGCCTGTCCATCCTGTGACAAGCGGACTCATGCGGTTGTGTCGCTGCAACATTTCGTGACTATTTTTGTGCGGCGCGTCATAATCCAGAAATTGGAGTAGACTCCAATTCAGTATCACCACCTAAGCAGGCATGCGATGAGCGACACCATTCTCGACACCGATACAATTCAATTCCAGAAGGACCTGGACGCGCGCGGCCTGAACTGCCCGCTGCCGATCCTGAAAGCCAAGAAGGCGCTGGCCGA
>JAQGLR010000131.1 GCA_028292765.1 Massilia sp.
TCGGCCGCGGTGGCGAAGTTGATCGCCGAGCTGCCGCCGGCGGCGATGCCCTGCACCAGCAGCGAAGCGTCGCGCCCGATGAACATGCCTTTGCCCGGTACCGCCGCTATTTTTCCCATCTGGCCGAGGGTGCCGGCCAGCGGCGCCGCGCTGCCTTGTTCGAGCACCAGCACGCGCCAGCCATGCCTCGCGAGCTGGCGGGCGACCGTCGCGCCGCCGGGGCCGCTGCCGACGATGATCGCATCCCAGGATGGCGAAAGCGCTGCAGTCATGTGGCGGGTGGGGTGAATGGTGGCGAAGTCATGCGATTTTTACTATTGGCGTCGCTTCAATGCGAAAATATGACCGACCGGCAACGGGCCGGGAAGACCATCATACCAGCGAGATCCATCTGCCATGCCGCTTCTCGACCCACGCATCGACCCACGCATCGATCCACGCATCGACGCCTACATCGCCCAATCGCCCGACTTCGCCCAGCCGATCCTGATTTCTTTGCGCGCGGCAATCCACGCCGCCTGTCCGGGCGTGGAAGAAACGATGAAGTGGAGTTGCCCCCACTTCGAGTACAAGGGTTTGCTGTGCGGGATGGCCGCGTTCAAGGCGCACTGCAAGCTCAATTTCTGGAAAGCGGCCCTGATGTTTCCTGCGATGAAGGAAGGCGAGGCGACGGACCCGTTCGGCCACCTGGCGTCGGTGAAAGACCTGCCGTCGAAAAGCGTACTGGCCGGCTACGTCAGGCAAGCCATGAAGCTCAACGAGGAGGGCGCCAAGCCGCCCGCGCGGGCCAAGCCGGCGGCAGCGCCGTTGATCGTGCCGGCTTATTTCCTCGCCGCGCTGCAGGCGGACAAAACGGCGCAGGCGGCCTTCGATGCGGCCGCCCCCGGCTTCCGGCGCGAATACGTCGCCTGGCTCGAAGAAGCGAAAACCGAGGCGACGCGGCTGCGCAGGATGGGGCAGGCGATCGAATGGATCGCCACAGGCAAGGCGCGCAACTGGAAATACGAGAAGTGCTGATTGACTCAGCGGGCTTTGACCTCGACGCGGTGATGGCAAAAAAACGCCGGCGCAAAGCCGGCGTCTTCCATTGAAGCAGCAAACGCTTATTTGTCCGTCACCACGAACTCGCCGAACGCTTTGAGCTGCTCGCCCACTGCCGCCTTGTCGCCCACCACCACGATCGACTGGTTCTCCGGCGCGAAATATTTCTTGCCGATGGAGCGCACCTGTTCCGGCGTCACTTTCTGGATCAGCGGCACGTACTGGCCGAGGAACTCGGGCGGCAGGCCGATCAGCCAGTTGCTCGCCAGCGTATTGGCCACCGCGCGCTGCAGCTGGTTGGTGACCAGGTAGGTGCCGGCGACGTAGCGCTTGTTCATCTCCATTTCGGCGGGGGGCACCAGTTCGGCGCCGATCCTGCGGTACTCGCTGAAGAATTCCGTCAGCGCCGCGCCCGACACCGCGTTGCGCACGTCGGCGCCGCCGACGATGGCGCCGCCGTTGCGATACACGCGGGCGCCCGCCGAGGCGCCGTAGGTATAGCCTTTTTCTTCGCGCAGGTTGAGGTTGACGCGGCTGCTGAAGCCGCCGCCGAGGATGGTGCTGGCCAGGCGCATCGGCACCAGGTCGTCGGCGCCGGCGGCGATGCCGGGGCTGCCGATGCGGATCGTCGACTGCACGCTGCCGGCGCGCTCGAGCAGCACCCGCACCGGCTTCGCGGCCGTTGGTGCCTGGGCGGTTTCGGCGGGCGCCACGGCTTCCGTTTTCCAGTCGCCGAAGGCTTTTTGGGCCAGCTTCATGGCGTCGAGCTCGTTGATGCGGCCGGTGATCACCAGCAGGCTGCGATCGGGCCGGAAGCGCTTCGCGTGCTCGGCCTTGAGCATCGCCTCGGTGGCGCTGTCGATGGCCTCCACGGTCGGCTCGGTCTGGCCGTACGGGTGAATGCCGTAGATCGCCTTGCCGAGCGCGCGTTCGGCGCGGAACCGCGGCGTCGCTTCCTGCACCTTCAAGGACTGCAGCGCATTGGCCTTGGCCAGCGCGACTTCCTTCGCCGGAAAGGCCGGCGCGCGCGCTACTTCAGACAGCAGCTCGAGCATCGGACCGGCCTGGGAGGCGACGGCGTTGGCCGACACCACGATGCCGTCCAGCGCGGCCGAGCCGCCGACCGAGCCGCCCATGCCTTGCGCAGCTTCGGCGATGGCGCGCGAATCGCGCCTGGCGGTGCCTTCATTGAGCAGCCCCGCCATCAGGTTGGCGAACCCGGGATTGCGCGCATCGTCGGCGGCGTAGCCGGCGCCGCGCACGGCGAGCACGAAGTCGACCCGCGGCAGGCCGGTGCGCGGCACCACCCAGACCTGCAGGCCATTGGCCAGCGTCTTTTTGACGATGTGGGGCGTGGGAATCGGCTTGTCCTTGCCGTAGGCCGGCATGGCGGCGGGTAGCTGTACAGTGTCCACCGCGTAGGCCAGCGGGGAAAACAGCAGGGAAATCGTCAGTGTCAGCATCAGGTTTTTCATCGAGGGCCTCTTTATTTCTTGTCGCCGGCTGGCGGCGTGGCTGGCGCGACCTTGGCGGCAGGTTTGCGGTCGATGACGGTGCGGTTCTGCGCGGTCAGGTAGGTCGCCGCGGTGCGCCGGATGTCGTTCGAGGTCACGGCTTCAATCCAGCCCGGGATCTGGTTGACGACATTGGCGTCGCCCCACATGGTCTGCAGCTTGGCCAGCGTGTCGGCGCGGTTGATGGTGCTTTCCAGCTTGTTGTTCCAGCTGGCCAGCATGCGCGTCTTGACCCGCCTGAGAGTGGCGTCGTCGACGCCGTTCTTGACCACCTTGGCGATGTCCTCGTCCATCGCGGCCAGCAGGGCGTTGGCGTTGCTGGTCGGCTTGTAGACGGCGAAGATGGTAAACAAGGTCGGGCCGTCGTATTCCCACGGGCCGGCCAGGCCGTACAGCGAGTCGAGGTTGAGGGCGATTTCGCGCCCTTTTACCAGGCCCTGGTAGAACATCGAGGCGTCGCCGCCGGCCAGCACTTCGCCCAGCACCGCCATCGCGGCCTGGTCGCGACTGCCCCGGGCGGGGATCTTCCATGCGGCCGCCAGTGCCGGCGCCTGCGCCAGCGCGTCGCTTTGTTCGATGCGTTTTTCGGCCGTGTTGAGCGGTTCGGTGAAGTCGGAGCCGGCCGGTACCGGGCGCTTCGGGATGGCGGCAAAATATTTTTTCGCCAGCGCGAAGCCTTGCGCCGGGGTGACGTCGCCGGCGATCGCCAGCACCGCGTTGTTCGGGCCGTAATAGTCGCGGTGGAAGGCGCGCACGTCGTCCAGGCTGGCGCCCTCGAGGTCTTCGAAGCTGCCATACCCGTCATGGTTGTTTTCCCATTTCTGGAACGCGTGCTGGCCGATGTCGATCCACATGAAGCCGCCGTAGGGCTGGTTCTTCACGTTGACGCGGATTTCTTCCTTGACCACGTCCTGCTGGTTCTTCAGCGTCGCGGCGCTGAAGTCGAGGGTCTTCATGCGGTCCGCTTCCAGCCACAGGATCGGCTCGAGCGCGGACACCGGCGCGGTTTCGATGTAGTTGGTGAAATCGGCGCGGGTCGAACCGTTGTTGCGCCCGCCGCCGCCGGTGATCGTTTTATCGAACACGCCTTTCGGCGCGTTCGGCGTGCCCTGGAACATCAGGTGCTCGAACAGATGGGCGAAACCGGTACGGTTCTTCGGCTCGAGGCGCATGCCGACGTGGTACACGACCGAGACGCCGACGGTCGGCGAGCTGCGGTCCGGGGTGACGATCACGGTCAGGCCGTTGTCGAGTTTCCTGGTGTGGACCGGCAGGTCCCACCTGTCGCTGGTGGCCGCCGCAGTTGCAGCTAAGGCGGATACCGACAGGCTGAGCCCGGCCAGCAGGACGGGAAGGTGGCGCATGCGCATTGATGACCTCAAAAATAGGACTGAGTCGAATGAAAAACAGCGATTCATCTTAGCGCAACACCATGTTAGAAAGTAATTTTTTTGCGTATGTATGTTGACGTAACGGAAGGCAGATGCAAACCATATTCGGGACAAATTCGCGATGAATCCGTCGTCTGGGCCGCGGATTCTGCAGTCTGTCGCAATCCGCGCCGGCCGCGCCCGGCGGCTGGCTATAGTGGCGGCATTCGCAATCCCGCATTTGCAAGCCGTCCGGAATTGTCGGGTAACATTCATTAGCACACGAGAAACACGGAGAATATCGCATGACCGATTATTTCAGGCTCGGCCTGGCAGCCCTGTGCATGCTGGCGCCCCTGCGCCTGGCGACGGCGGCACCGGATGTCACCAGCGAAACCCGCTCGCTCGACGCGCGCGTGGTGCGCGTGAAGATCGACGGCGTGGTCGACCTGCGGCTGCGCCAGGGCAGCCCGGCCTCGCTGGTGCTGAGCGGCGACCCGCGCTGGATCGCGAAGATGACGGCGCACCAGAGCGGCGACACCGTCGTCATCGGCAGCGAGATGAACGGCATGCGCATGCAGCGCCATGGTCCGGTACGCGCCGAGATGGTGCTGCCGAATTTGCGCGAAGTCAGTTCGGAAAGCGTCGGGACCACCGAGATCACCGGCTTTCGCGGCGACGAGCTCGAACTGTCCCTCGACGGCGCCGGGTCGATGAACGTGAACGTGCATTACCGCCTCATCAGCGCCAGCCTCGGCGGCGTCGGCAGCATGAAGCTGGCCGGGGTGAACAGCGAAGGCATCAGCCTCGACCTGCAGGGTGCCGGCTACGTGACGCTGGCCGGGCGCAGCAAGTGGCTCAAGGCCGAGCTGGGCGGGCTGGGCGGGCTCGATGCGCAGGCCTTTGCGGCCGACAGCGTGACGCTCGAATTGTCGGGCCTGGGCAACGCGACGGTCACCGCGCACCAGAGCGCGAACCTGAACCTGTCGGGCATGGGCTCGGTCACAGTCTACGGCAAACCCCTGAGCCGCAAGGTGAGCGTCGACGGGCTGGGCAAGGTGAGCTGGAAATAAGCAGCTGGAAATAAGCAGGCGGCGTCGTCGCACGAGGGTACAAAAGAGTCCGGTCCACGCACGAGACAATGAAAAAATATACCGCAGCGATCCTGCTGGCGCTGACACTTGGCCTGCACGGCACGGCGCAGGCTGGCTTCCCCGAGGGAGCGAACGCCTACAACGCGCGCAATTACACGCAGGCCCTGAAGGAGGTCGCGCCGCTGGCGCGCGCCGGCCATGCCGACGCCCAGCACTTGCTGGGCCTGATGTATTACATGGGCCGCGGCGTCGCCCGCAATTACAAGGAAGCCTTCGCCTGGCACCTGAAGGCGGCGCAGCAGGGCAAGGCCGACGCGCAGTATGTGGTCGGCGCGATGTACTACACCGGCAACGCCGTGCCGCAGGACCAGAAGCATGCCGTCACCTGGTTTCGCCGGGCGGCCGAGCAGGGCCATGGCGAGGCGCAGCATGCGCTCGGCCTGATGTACCGCTACCACGTGGCGGGGGTGCCGGGCGACCCGGTGATCGCCTACATGCTGTGGAACCTGGCCGCGGCGAGCGGCAACCACAACGCGGTGGGCCAGCGCGCCGCGATCGCCAAGCAGATGACGCAGGCGCAGATCGAGGAAGCGCAGGCGCTGTCGCGCACGTGGAAGGTGGGGACAAGCTTGCCGACGCAGTCGAAGACGGGCGGGGGATAAGCATCTCGCTCACACTCACCGTCAACCAGCGAAGCGACGCTGTACACCCGGACCTTGGGCCCAACTGGACGACTTCGTCCGCGCGATGCAGGCGATGAGCGAGGGATTCTGCGACGAAGCGCAGTTGTAGGCATCGTTGAGCCGCCTGCGCACGCAGGCGGCTCGTCCATCGGATCAAGGCACGTCGTTTATTTCTGCTGCACCGCCTGCTTGGCCGCCGGCGCCACAGCCGCAGCCCCCAGCGACCGGAACAGCGACAAGGGCACCGCATTGCCCATCGCCTGGTAGCCCAGGTCGCTAGGGTGCAGGTGGTCGCCGCTGTCGAAGGCCGGCAGGAAGCGGCTTGGACGGGCCGGGTCGCGGGTGACGAGGTCGAAGTCGATCACGCCGTCGAACTCGTCGCTCGAACGGATCCAGGCGTTCACCGCCTGGCGCACGACTTCCTTCTGCGGCGAGTAGTAACCGGCGCCCTCGAACGGCGTGAGCGTTGCGCCGAAGATGGCGATGCCCTTGGCATGCGCGCGCGCGATTACCTGGCGGTAGCCTGCGATCAGTTCCGCGGGCGAGATCGGGTTCTCGTTCGGGCTGTTGCCGATGTCGTTAATGCCGATCATCAGCGTCAGGTAGCGCACGCCGGCGGTGGCCAGCACGTCGCGGTCGAAACGCTCCAGGGCCGACCTGCCCGAAAGCGGGTTCGGCGAGTCGCTCAGCAGGCGGTTGCCATTGATGCCACGGTTGACCACGCCCAGCCGGGCGTTGAGGCCGAGAACCGGATCGCGCACGGTCTGCAGGCGGCGCGCCAGCCAGTCGGGCCAGCGGTTGTTGGTGTCGACCGTGCTGCGCGTGCCGTCGGTGATCGAGTCGCCCATCGTCACGATGGCCGGGCCCGTGCTGTCGACGTCGACTTCCGTCAGGAACGGCCACGATGTGATCGTGCGCTGTACCGGAAGCGTCGCGGCGGCCGTAAAGTCGCCCGGCAGCGACACGTAATTGGTCTGCAGGCCGACGCTGTGGATGGTGGTTGCCTGCACTGTGCCCGGCAGGTACAGGCTGATCGCCAGGTCGCCCAGCGCGGGTACGTTCAGTTCGACCGGGTCGGACAGCACCGGAGCCCCGGCGGGAATCGTGATCGACGGGTTGCCGCTGAAGGTGAGCACGCGGTCGGTGCCGGCCGCAACTTCCGAGCCCATGCCGCGTACGCCGATGTGCGCGGCGCCGATGCGCAGGGGCGTGCTGCCGAACTCGTTCGACACGCGGATGCGCACGCGGTTGCCGCCGATGCTGGTGTGGACGATCAGGCGCAGCGTCTGGTCGGTGAAGGTCTGCACGGTGGCCGGCAGCGGCGGCCCGGCCGGCCCCGTGCCCCAGGTCCCGGTCCAGCGTTCGCTACTCCAGTTCTGGGCTTCGACATGCTGGCCGGGCAGGGCGAGGGCGAACGCAAGCGCCGCACCGGCGAACAGCATGGCCCGGCGCGGGCGGGTGGCCGGGGCGGGACTGCGCCATCCCGCCATGGTGCGGCGCGCAAGGTCGAACAGGGCTTGCGAAATCACGTGCATGATCGTGCTCCTTCGATGGTTGGGGGGCGGCTCCGTGTGGCTGAGCCCGGGTCCTCCAATTTATGCGGTGAGGATACCGCGAACAAGATAGTTCCGGATGAGTTCATTGTGCTAGCTCTAGAGTTCGCTAAAAAGCTCATGCATTGGAGAATTTGTTTGCGCAAAGACATACAAAAAGGAAATACATTCGCCGTACAGCAACGATTGCGGTACGAAAGCCCTGGCGTACAATTGCCCTTTCTTAAAAAGGAGGCCAGCATGCGCGCAATCGAAATCACCCAGCCGGGCAAGCCGGAGGTGCTCCAGCCTTGCGAGCGGCCGCTGCCCGAACTCAAACCAGGCGAAGTGCTGATTCGCGTGCATGCCGCCGGCATCAACCGGCCGGACGTCTTGCAGCGCCTCGGGCACTATCCGGTGCCGCCCGGTGCGTCCGACCTGCCGGGGCTGGAGGTGGCGGGCGAGATCGTCGATGGCGAGCTCGGCGAGAGCGGCTTCGCGAAGGGCGACATGGTCTGCGCGCTGGTGCAGGGCGGCGGCTATGCCGAGTACTGCGCGGCGCCGGTGGCGCAGTGCCTGCCGCTGCCGAAAGGCTTGACCCCGGTCGAAGCGGCATCGCTGCCGGAGACCTTCTTCACGGTCTGGTCGAATGTGTTCGACCGTGCGGGACTGAGCGATGGCGAGACGCTGCTGGTGCAGGGCGGAAGCTCGGGCATCGGCGTGACCGCGATCCAGCTGGCAAGCGCGCTGGGGCACCGCGTGTTCGCCACCGCCGGCAGCGATGAAAAATGCCGGGCCTGCGAGGAACTCGGCGCCGAGCGCGGGATCAATTATCGCGACGAGGATTTTGTCGAGGTCGTCAAATCCCTGACGGGCGGGCGCGGCGTCGATGTCGTGCTCGACATGGTCGCCGGCGATTACGTGGCGCGCGAGATCGCCTGCCTGGCCGACGACGGGCGCATCGCGCTCATCGCACTGCTGGGCGGGGCGAAGGCGAATGTGGACCTGGGGCAGGTGCTGCGGCGCAGGTTGACGATCAGCGGCTCGACCCTGCGGCCGCGGCCGGTGGCGTTCAAGGCCGCGATCGCGCGCAATTTGCGCGAGCGGGTGTGGCCGCTGATCGAGGCGGGGCTTGTTAAACCGGTGGTTTACAGGGTGTTTCCGTTGGAGGAGGCGGCGCAGGCGCATGCGCTGATGGAGAGCAGCGCGCACGTTGGGAAGATTGTGTTGCGGGTGGTGTGAAGCTTGACGTCTTTCTAACACGCTCGCTCAGCCATTGTTTGACCGTCCCCGGAACGGCAGCTAGAATAGCGGGTTATTTGACTGTGGGGTAATATGCGTCCCAAACTCGTCGTAGGTAACTGGAAGATGAACGGCAGCCGCGCGAATAATGCCTCGCTGCTGGCTGGAATTGTCGCCGGGCTCGACAAGGCCAGGGCGACCTGCGCCGTCTGCGTGCCGGCCCCGTACCTGCAACAATGCTTTGAAACGCTGGCCGGAACTCAGCTCGCCTGGGGCGGGCAGGATGTCTCGAGCCATGCGAGCGGCGCCTACACGGGTGAGGTCGCCGCGTCGATGCTGGCGGATTTCGGTTGCCGCTACGTGATCGTCGGCCACTCGGAACGCCGCGCCTACCATGGCGAGAGCGACGAGTTGGTGGCGCAGAAGACGCAGGCGGCACTGGATGCGGGCCTGACCCCGATCGTGTGCGTCGGCGAAACGCTCGACGAGCGCGAAGCGGGTGAAACAAACATAGTCGTAAATAGACAATTGTCTGCAGTGCTGGAGCTGCTTGACGAAGCCGCCATCGAGCGTATCGTGGTTGCCTACGAGCCGGTCTGGGCGATCGGCACCGGCAAGACGGCCACCCCGGCCATGGCGCAGGAAGTGCATGCCCAGCTGCGCAGCCAGTTGCGCGAGCGTAGCGCGCAAGCGGCGGAGAAGGTCGCGATCCTGTACGGCGGCAGCATGAAGCCGGACAACGCGCTGGAGTTGATGGCGCAGGGCGACATCGATGGCGGCCTGATCGGTGGCGCCGCACTGAAGGCGGCGGACTTCCTGGCGATCATCGCTGCAGCCTGAACATCGGCGGCCTGGGCAATAAAATTCGGAATTTGCAACGTAGTTAAACTTGGAATGGAACTGTAATGAACGTGTTGTCCAATTTTGTGATTGTCGTGCAGGTCATCTCCGCGCTGGCCATCATCGCCCTGGTGCTGCTGCAGCACGGCAAGGGTGCCGATATGGGTGCCGCTTTCGGCTCCGGCGCGTCGGGCAGCCTGTTCGGCGCCAGCGGTTCGTCGAACTTCCTGTCGAAGTCGACCGCGGTTGCGGCGGCCATCTTCTTCGCCTCGACCCTGTCGCTGGCCTACATGGGCAACACCCGTAGCGGCACGGCCGCGCCGAGCGGCGGCGTGATGGAGCGCATGGCGGCTCCCGCGAACGGCGTGCCGGCGAATGCGGCTCCGGCCGTTCCTGCGACCACCACGACCGACGTGCCTGCGCCGACGGCGGGTGTGCCGGCCGCACCGGCGGCCGATGTGCCGGCTGCGCCTGCGCAGACCGTGCCTGCGGCGCCAGCTCCGGCTCCGGCTCCGGCTGCTCCAGCGCCGGCTGTGCCTGCTACGCAGCAGTAATTTTGCCGTTTTAGTTGTTCGTGAAAACCGGCGCGGCCGGTTTTCGTTTATGCGGGCAAGTGCCAGGGCAGGGTGGTGGTATCGTTTCGGTAGTGGCAGTGGTAGTGGCAATAAGCGGCCGCAAGGCCGTGGCAGTACCTTGTAGTTGCGGTCGCATGACCGCAGCGGAGATCGGTCCACTGGACTGATCTCCCGCCAACAGCGCCGCCCACCAGGGCGCGGTTGGGTGTTCAAGCTTCTTTCGCTGTGTTTTCAAACGCGCAACGAAGGTAAGTTTGAGAAATATCCTGTTTTTCCTTGCGATGCCTCAATTTGTGCATTGAAAAAAGGTGCTAAAGCAGGGTAGAATACTGGTCTCCAGCCGACGTGGTGAAATTGGTAGACACGCTATCTTGAGGGGGTAGTGGCGCAAGCTGTGCGAGTTCGAGTCTCGCCGTCGGCACCAAGATACAGAAAAAGCCAGCAAGGGCAAACGAGCAATTGCTCTCATGCCTGAGCTGGCTTTTTCACGAGGATCAGTCGTCCGGTCCTGGTGGCAGGTACGAGGCCAGGATTGCGCGATACGGCGCTGCAGGCATGCAGTGGTTTCATTAACCGATCGTTCAAATAGGCTCCATCGTGAACCTCGAAAATTACTTCCCCGTTCTTCTCTTTATCCTGATTGGCGTCGGTGTCGGCGTCGCACCCCAGGTGCTCGGGTATCTGCTCGGACCGCAACGTCCCGATGCGGCAAAACTCTCCCCATACGAGTGCGGCTTCGAAGCCTTCGAAGACGCACGCATGAAATTCGACGTCCGGTACTACCTGGTCGCGATTCTCTTTATTTTGTTTGATCTGGAAACGGCATTCTTCTTCCCATGGGGCGTCTCCATGCGCGAGCTGGGCTGGACCGGCTTCGTGACGATGATGGTGTTTATCGCCGAGTTCGTCGTTGGGTTCTGGTACATCTGGAAGAAGGGTGCCCTTGATTGGGAATGAGCCATGGCTATTCATGAAGGCGTCTTAAACGAAGGTTTCATTACCACCACAGCCGATAAGCTGATCAACTGGGCGCGCACCGGGTCGATGTTCCCGATGACGTTTGGCCTGGCCTGTTGCGCGGTCGAGATGATGCATGTGGGCGCAGCCCGTTATGACCTCGACCGCTTCGGCATTGTGTTCCGCCCGTCGCCACGCCAGTCCGACGTGATGATCGTCGCCGGCACCCTGTGCAACAAGATGGCGCCGGCACTGCGCAAGGTCTACGACCAGATGGCCGAGCCGCGCTGGGTCATCTCGATGGGCTCCTGCGCCAATGGCGGCGGCTACTACCATTACTCGTACTCGGTGGTGCGCGGCTGCGACCGCATCGTGCCGGTCGACGTCTACGTGCCGGGCTGCCCGCCGACGGCTGAAGCTCTGCTGTACGGAATCATGCAGCTGCAGAACAAGATCAAGCGCACCAACACCATCGCGCGTTAACAACTGCCGGATTCACCATGACGACAAAACTCGAAGTCCTCCAGCTCGCCCTGGTAAAAGCACTGGGCGAGGGCGTTGCCATTACCTCTGCGCTCGGCGAAGTGACCGTGGTGGTCAAGGCCGCCGATTACGCCCAGGCGATGCAGACCCTGCGTGACGACCGGACTCTTCTCTTCGAAGAAATGATCGACCTGTGCGGTGTCGATTATTCCGAATACGGCGAAGGCACCTACGACGGCCCGCGCTTCGCGGTAGTCGTGCACCTGCTCTCGCTCGCGAACAACTGGCGCGTGCGCGTGCGCACCTTCTGCCCGGACGACGAGATGCCGATCGTGCAGTCGATTACCGGTATCTGGCGTGCCGCCAACTGGTACGAGCGCGAAGCGTTCGACCTGTACGGCATCCTGTTCGACGGTCACGGCGACCTGCGCCGCATCCTGACCGACTACGGCTTCATCGGCCATCCGTTCCGCAAGGACTTCCCGATTTCGGGCTATGTCGAAATGCGCTACGACCCCGAGCAGAAGCGCGTGATCTACCAACCCGTGACGATCGAGCCGCGTGAAAACATTCCGCGCGTGATCCGCGAAGAAACCTACGGGATGAAATAATGGCTGAGCTTAAGAATTACACCCTGAACTTTGGTCCGCAGCACCCGGCAGCGCACGGCGTGCTGCGCCTCGTGCTCGAACTCGACGGCGAAGTGATCCAGCGCGCCGACCCGCACATCGGCCTGCTGCACCGCGGCACCGAGAAGCTGGCCGA
>JAQGLR010000154.1 GCA_028292765.1 Massilia sp.
TATCGACTACGTCGTCGTGCACGAACTGGCGCACCTGCGCGAGATGAACCACAGCCCGCGTTTCTGGGCGGTGGTCGGTTCGGTGTTTAGGGATTACGACGGCGCGCGCCTCGAGCTGCGGCGGCGCTCGCATGAGATGCCGGTGTTGTTTGTGGATTGATTACTTCCTACCTCAACACATTATCCCGCCGCGCCTGCGCCAGCATGCGCATCGCGCCCTGCTGCTTGTCGTTCAGGCAGCGGAACGGGATCGGCAGCGTGCCGCGTTTGAGCACCATCATGAAACCGCGCGAATCAGTGCGCACGGCGGTGACATCGGCCCAGCCGATGAGGGTCACGCCGCCGCTGGTGCGCACGATGCCGTGTTCGTCGATGGTGAATTCGTAGGTGCGGCGCCCGCGCCCGAGCATCACGAAATGAAAGGCTGCGCTCAGGGTGCTTTTCAGCTGCAGATAAAGGCTCCCAGGCCAGCGGATATGGCGGCGCCGGATCAGGTAACCGCCGTGCTGCCACATGAAGCCGATGTACTCGGGCAGCGAATAGCGCACGAAGAAATGCAGGTCGCATAAAGGGGGCCTGGCCTGGCCGCTGACTGCCAGCGGAGTACTGCCAGCACCGTCAGCGCCGTAGAAACCGTCGACTGCACCATCGGTGCCCTGGTGCGCCATCATGGCCATGGGTTGTCCGCTGCTGGCCGGTCCCGGGTTATTTAACGACGACATACGCGCCCCCTTCTTCTACCGTGCTCAAAAAGCAATGGTAACAAAACCTAGGCAATTTCTTGTTGCAGGAGTTCAACAGTGCGCAGGGTAGCGCCGCGATGGCGCTGCGCAAACGCGGCTGCCCGCGCGCCCATCGCCGCACGCCCGGAGGCGTCGTGCAGCAGTGCCACCGCCTGCGCCAGCAAGGCGTCGGCATCCGCCACGCGCACGGCGCCGCCGGCGGCCACCGCTTCGTCGGTCGCATCCAGGAAATTGAACGTGTGGGGGCCGACCAGCACCGGTTTTCCGAGGGCGCAGGCCTCGATCAGGTTCTGGCCGCCGAGGGGCAGCAGGCTGCCGCCGATGAAGGCGCAGTCGCAGGCCGCGTAGTAGGCGAACATCTCGCCCATCGAGTCGCCGAGGAGGACCTCCGCCTTGGCGTCGGCCCTGGCGTCGGCGTCGGCCGCTTGGTCCGCCAAGGCGGAGGCCATGCGTGAACGCCGTGCCAGCGACAGGCCGCGCGCGCGCACCATGTGCTCCACTTCGTCGAAGCGCTGCGGATGGCGCGGCACCAGTACCAGCAGCATGTCCGCCGGCCGCCGGGCCGGGTCCTGGCGCGTCCAGGCGTCGAGGATCAGCGCCTCCTCGCCTTCGCGCGTGCTGGCGCACAGCAGCACCGGGCGGGGCCCCAGGCGCGCCCGCAGCCAGGCTCCAAGCTCCAGGGCCGCCTGCGGTGGCACCACGTCGAACTTGATGCTGCCGGTAACGAGCACCTTGAGGGCGCCCAGCGAGCGGATCCGCGCCGCGTCAGGCTCGGTCTGCGCCGCGACGACCGTGATCGCACGCGCCGCCCCGGACATCAGGGTGCCAAAGCGCTGTCCGCGGCGCAGCGAGCGCTCGGACAGGCGGGCGTTGACCAGCGCCACCGGCACGCCTTGCGTGGCGCAGCCGGCGATCAGATTGGGCCAGACTTCGGTCTCCATCAGGATGCAGATGCGCGGCGCGAAGTGGCGCAGGAAGCGCCGCACCATGAAGCCGGTGTCGTAGGGCAGGTAGGACTGCAGCACGCGCTCGCCGTGGTGCGCGAACAGGGCGCGCCCGGTGGCGCGGCCGGTCGGCGTCATGTGGGTGAGCAGGACGCGGCTGTCGGGCCAGACGGCCAGCAGCGCTTCGACCAAAGGTTGTGCCGCGCGTGTTTCGCCGACCGACACGGCATGCACCATGAAGGTCGTCCGTGGAGCCAGGCGCGCTCCGTAAAAGCCGAGGCGTTCGGCGATGCCCCTACGATAGCCCGGCTCCTTGCGGCCGCGCCACCACAGGCGCACCAGCACGAGCGGCAGCGCCAGCCACCACAGGATCGAATACAGCGTGCGGTTCATTGCGAGCCCAGCAGGAGGCGGGCGGCGGCGATCACTTCGTCGGCCGCCGGCGGCGCGCCCTTGTCGCCGAGATTGACGATGCGCGGCGACCAGTTGCCCTCGGTCTTCCACTTTGGCGAGTCCGCGTAGATCTCCACGGTCGGACGATAGAAGGCGGCGGCGATGTGCGTCAGGCCCGTGTCGACGCCGACCGCGAGCGCGGCCTGCTGCGCCAGCGTGACCGCGTCCATCATCGACAGCTTCGGCAGCACCCTGGCGTCCGGCATGCGGGCGGCGAGCGCTTCGGCCTCGCGCTGCTCGCCTTCGGAACCCCAGGGCAGCAGCACCGGCATCGGCGCCAGCGCCTGCGCGGTGGCGACCCAATTCGCCGCCGGCCATTTCTTGGCGTCGCGCGCCGTGCCGTGGAAGAAGACGGCATAGTCCTCGCGCGGCAGCCAGCCGGGCCGGGCCGACGCGGCTGGCGCCGGCAGCCCGAAGTCGGGCGGCGTATCGACCGCGTAACCGAGCGCGGCGCCCGCCACCAGGCGGCCGCGCGCCACTGCGTGGGTACGCGGGTCGAGCGGGATGCTCTCGGTATGGAAGAAGCGCGAAGCGCCCTCGTAGCCCGAGCCTTCGCTGCCGTTGGCGAGACCCACCTTGCGCCCGCCACGGCAAACGCGGGCCGCGCCCATGATGATCCCGGTTTTCAGCAGGCCCTGGGTGTCGAATACGACATCGTATTCTTCCTCGCGCAGGGTCCGCCAAAAACTTGCGATCTCGGCGCGATTCGCCGCCTTGCCCAGCCCCTTGCGCCAACGCCGCAAGGCGAACGGGATGATCTTGCGCACATGCGGGTTCAGGCGCACGAGGCTGACATAGCCCTCTTCGACCACCCAGTCGATCGTCGCGCCCGGGTGGTGGCGCAGGATGTCGGCCACCATCGGCAGGTTATGCAGCACGTCGCCCAGGGACGACACCCGCACCAGCAGGATCTTCACATCGATCCCGCGTCAGAACGGCAGCCGGGCGTCCGGCCTGGCGGCCAGGATCACGCTGCGGAACTCGTCCTGGATGCGCGCCAGCGCTTCCGGGGTCTCGCCTTCGAAGCGCAGCACCACCACCGGCGTCGTGTTCGACGAGCGCGCGAGGCCGAAGCCGTCCGGGTACTCGACGCGCAGGCCGTCGATGTCGTTGATCATGGAAGAGGTCGGGAAGGTCGCATCGGTACGCAGCTTGTCGATCAGGGCCACGTTCTCGCCTTCCTGCAGGTGCAGGTGCAGTTCCGGGGTGCTGATCGCCATCGGCAGCGCGTTCAGGACGGCCGACGGGTCATCGAAGCGGGTCATCAGTTCGAGCATGCGCGCGCCCGAATACAGGCCGTCGTCGAAGCCGTACCAGCGGTCCTTGAAGAAGATGTGGCCGCTCATTTCACCGCCCAGCGGGGCGCCGGTTTCGCGCAGCTTGGCTTTGACCAGCGAGTGGCCGGTCTTGTACATCAGCGGGCGCCCGCCGTGCTGTTCGATCCATGGCGCCAGGTGGCGCGTGCACTTCACGTCGTACAGGATTTCGGCGCCCGGGTTGCGGGACAAGACGTCGGCCGCGAACAGCATCATCTGGCGGTCCGGATAAATGATGTGGCCATCCTTGGTGACGATGCCGAGGCGGTCGCCGTCGCCGTCGAAGGCCAGGCCGATTTCGGCGTCGGTGGTCTGCAGCGCGCGGATCAGGTCTTGCAGGTTTTCAGGGTGTGCCGGGTCCGGGTGGTGGTTCGGGAAGTGGCCGTCCACTTCGCAGAACAGCTCGACAACTTCGCAGCCCATGCCGCGGTACAGGTCGCCCGCGAAGGCGCCGGCCACGCCGTTGCCGCAATCGACCGCTATCTTGATCGGGCGCGCCACCTTGACGTCGCCGACGATGCGCTCGAGATAGGCGGCACGGATGTCGTGCGTGGAATACGAGCCCGGCTGCGCCGCGACACTGCCGTCATGCGACCCGATGCTCTCGTACAGGGCGGTAATGGCGTCCCCATGGATCGCTTCGCCGGCCAGCACCATCTTGAAGCCGTTGTAGTCGGGCGGATTGTGGCTGCCGGTGACCATGATGCCCGAGCGCGTGCCGTCCAGCACATTGGTGGCGAAATACACCATCGGGGTGGCGACCATGCCGAGGTCGACGACGTCGACGCCGGCCGCCTGCAGGCCCTCGGCCAGGGCTGCGGTCAGCTCCGGGCCCGACAGGCGGCCATCGCGCCCGATCACGACCTTGCGCTCTCCCTTCGCCAGCGCCGCGCGGCCAAAGGCCTGCCCAATGCTGCGCGCCACGCCGGCATCGAGCGTACTGCCGATGACGCCGCGGATGTCATAAGCCTTGAAGATCGTTTTTGAGAGAGCAACCATGTTCTACCTTGAAGAGTCAGGCGCGCAAAGCTGCCAGCCCGCAACAACAGAATAAAGCGCAGGATAGCGTACGGCGCCACAAATTAGTGGGATGACAAAACCAGGGAGTATTGTAGCGGCTGGCGCGGCCATTGGGGAAACCCAAGGCCGGCGTGTGCGCTGTACCCGGCGAATGCCGGGCAGGGCGAGATCAGGAATTCAGGAACTTAAACGCGCAGCTTATCCAGCGATTTTCCGCCTTCGACCCATTCCTTGACCCACTTTGGCTGGCGGCCGCGGCCGGTCCATTGCTGCGACGAATTGTCCGGGTGGCGATAACGCACGGCGACCGTGCCGGTTTTCGTACCACGTGCCGGCGTATTGATCAGGTCTTTCAGCGGGACGCCCACTTTTTGAGCGATTGCCAGAATCTGCTCCCGCGCCTGTTGCACTTCCTGGTGTTCACGCTGTTTCATTTCCTGCTTGATTTGCTCCTGCAGATTGCGCAAATCACCAACCGACATATTTGACAGATCCATCATCGTTCCTCGAGTGTTGGGTTAATCCAATTCAGGTGAATACTCACCAAATGTCGCAATATACTACATTGGCAACTTCTTGCCAGTCTTCTTGCGCAAAATAAGCCATCTTGGCGACTTGAATCGAACGATACGGGCATACAGCCAGACGTAACTGATTACAAACAACAAACAGAATACTATCAAGACAATTGTATTTTGCCAGAACAATGTCGCAGGAATGACTGCCATGAGTGAAAATAACCACAGATACGGCGAGGTCCGCGCATTTCGCTTCAGCAGTGCGCGCGCCTCCTTTGTACCAACAGTCCACTTGACGATACGCCTGAAAATAAGGCTGTGCAAGTGAATGCCGTCGGGTACGGCAGGCGATTTTCCGCGTACAAACGTACGGCGGTAAACGGAAAAGATTGTTTCGAATGCCGGATAAATCAACAACAGCGCCGCATACCAGGTCGACACCTCGGGATTGCGCATTACCAGCAGCAAAGCCAGCTCGCCGAGCATGAATCCGATAAAGTAGGCGCCGCCATCGCCAAGGAAAATCAGGCCTACCGGATAATTCCAGACCAGGAAGCCCGCGGTCGCGCCGGCTACCATCAGGGCCGTAATGAGCACGAACATGTCATCCACCTGCAAGGCCACATAAGCGAGCGACAGCAGCATGCAAATCGTCACCATGCTCGCCAGTCCATTGAAGCCGTCGATAATATTGACCGCATTGGCAATGCCCGCGACCGCCAATACCGTCAGGGGCAGCGCCAGCCAGTTTGATACCCGCAATCCGAGGCCGAACGGAAGGTCGATGCGGCCGATCCTCGCCTCGAGCAGCAGGCAGGCAAGCATGGCGCCGGCCATCGTCAGCAGCAGCCTGCGCGAAGGACGCACGGCGCCCGTATAGTCTTCGAACAGGCCGCCGACGAACGCGACAAAGGCGCAGACCAGGAGCTGTGCCAGCAAATGCATCAGCACCGGCTCGCGCCAGATCGAGACCGCGGCCGTCAGCACCACCGACAGGTAGATCGGCAGGCCGCCGATGCGTGCCACCAGGTGCGTATGGGCCCGCTGCACCCCGCGAAAATCGCAGTCGAGCGCAGGCCCATGCAATTTCGCCTGCTTGATGACAAGCAGGGTCAGCAGAGCGGAAAAGGCGAAGCTGACGAGGAAGGTGAACATGCGTATCCTGCGGCGAGCACGGCGGCGACGATTTTACAGCTCCAGTTAGAGCTCACGTTACAGCGCAAGTTACAACAAAAATCACGGCGCAAGGCGCTCGCCGCGTGTGCATTGCGTCAGCGATGGACGGGGCGAATCAATCGTCCATAACAATGCGATTCCATTCTAACCGGATAAGCGTCCTCATCCCGGTTACAACGTTTATCGTGCGCCGCGTCCATGCGATTGCTCAAAATCGGGTGTCATTGGCATGCTCGAAAGAAAATGACCTTGGAGCACGAAAAAAACCCGAAGCAAGGCCCTGAAGGCGAAGCGGCATTGTCGAAGACAGTACGCCTGTACGGCGAGACGAATGCAAGGCCGCCATGGGGGGGGGCGCCGCGCGTGGGGTCTTATCTTTAGCCAGGCGCTCTTGACGCTGCCTGAAAATGCGCTGCTTCCCGAGGGGCCTTATGCATTTTGACCTGTCCGCCGCACGAATGTCCGACACGCCTGTTTCAGGACCGCGTGCAGTCATGGGAACAGATACCGCCCCTATCGGCTATCGCATAAGAGCATATAGCCGATACCGAAAGCAGCCTCTTCAGGCGCAACGGATTCCAGGCGCAGGGCTTTCGCTGGCGGCGCCCGATCGCAGGCCGATGGCAGCGATGCAATTAACCCGGCAATGACGCCGTGTGCAGGCGGCAGTGCAAATGCAGCGATCAACCCGGCGCCGCGTCCCTGTCAAGGATTATTCCCCTGCGTGGTCATTCGAGGTTCCGGCACCCGGTCCACTCCATACCGTCCACCGTCAAAATCATTTAGTATGCCCCCAAGGCAAACCGCGGCCCACAGGCCGCGTTTGCGTCACGATCCAGGCAAGAACAATTACCGCGGTGCGTGCCGCCGCGGTCCTGAAAAAGAAACGATGAAAACTTATGTCATAGGCGACCTGCAGGGTTGCGCGCACGAGGCCGAGGCCCTGCTCGGGAAAATCGCCGAAGATGCCAGGGGCGATGCGCGCATCCTGTTCGTCGGCGACCTGATCAATCGCGGCCCGGAATCGCTGATGGCGCTGCGCCGCATGAAGGCGCTGTCGGAAACGAGCGGCGGGCGGGTCGAGGCCCTGCTGGGCAACCACGACCTGCACCTGCTGGCGGTCGCCGTCGGCGCCCAGCGCGCCAGCAAATCCGACACCCTCGACGAGATCCTCGCCGCCCCGGATCGCGACGAGCTGGTCGGCTGGCTGCGCCAGCGCCCGCTCGCCCTGTTCGTCGACGCCCACCTGTGCGTGCATGCCGGCGTGCCGGCGCAGTGGGATGCGGCACAGGCGATGGCCCTCGCTGGCGAAGTCGAGGACATGTTGCGCAGCGATGGCTGGATCGATTTCCTGGCGCAGATGTATGGCAACGAACCCGACCGCTGGGATGACGCCCTGACCGGCATCCCGCGCCTGCGCTGCATCGTCAACGCGCTCACGCGCATGCGCCTGTGCCTGCCCGACGGCACGATGGACTTCGCGCACAAGGAAAGCGAAAGCGGTCCGATTGGCTCGGGCCTGCTGCCATGGTTCGATTTGCCTGGACGGCGCACGCTCGACGTGACGGTGGTGTTCGGCCACTGGTCGGCATTGGGCCTGATCCTGCGCCCGAACCTGATCGGCCTGGACAGCGGCTGCGTCTGGGGCGGCAAGCTGACCGCGGTCTGCCTGGACGACCGCAAGCTGCTGCAGGTCGATTGTCCGGAGTACCGGCCGCACAGCGGCAAGCAGTAGAAAAAGGCCTTATTGCCCGGCCAGGGGAGCCGCGACCGGCGCAGCCGGTGGCACAGGCGCGAAAGCCCCGGCCCTTGGCGCCAGCGCTGTGTGAATCGCGTCGTGCGCGGCCTGCGCCAGCTCGCGCCGGTGCGCACCGCTGCCCTCGATCGGCGCCAGGCAGGCCAGGCGCGCCTCTACCTGCGGCCCTTTCAGGATCTTGACGATGCTTTGCGCGAAGCTGATGTCGCCGAAGTAGTCGACGCCCGCATGCCAGCCGCCCCGGGCGTCGAGGTAGGCCAGCGCGCAGGGCTGCACCGCCACCCGGGCGTCGATCGCCGCCTCGAACAGGTTGGCATGGAAGGGCAACACCTGGCCCTGCCGGGCGACGGTCCCCTCGGGGAAGAAGGCCACCCGTTCGCCCTCCTGCAATACCGATACCAGCCCTTTAAAAATATGGCGCAGCTCGCGCCGGTTGCCGCGCGCGATGAACACGGTGCCGGCGGCGCCCGCCAGCCAGCCGAGCACGGGCCAGGCCCGGATTTCGGCCTTGGCGACGAAACGGCAGGGGTACAGCGAATTGATGACGAAAATGTCGAGCCACGAGATGTGATTCGCGACGAACATGGCGTGTTCGAGCGGCGGCGCAGCGGGAACCGCCTCGACCCGCACGTTGCAGATGCCGAGCAGCCGGCGCGACCAGCGCCGCGTGGCCGCATCGCGCAGCGGGCGCCGGGCCCACGGGAACACCAGCGCGCAGGTCGCCAGCCCGGCAAGCAGGTGGACGATCACGCGCGCAAGGCGCCAGGCGAGGCGGAGACGGGTCATGAAGATGGCAATCAGCCGTGTTGGCGGCTGATCCCTGTCGACGTTACTGACGCTGTTGACGCTGCCAGGCGACGCGCCCGCCCACGATCGTGGCCTGCACCTGCCCGGTCAGCTCGTAGCCAAGGAAAGGCGAGTGCTTGCCCTGGCTGGCCAGCGCCGCGCCGTTGACGAGCCAGCGTACGTTCGGGTCGAACAGCACGACGTCGGCGGCGGCGCCCTCGCCCAGCTGGCCCACGGGCAGGCCGGCGGTGCGTGCGGCGTCGGACGTGATTTTCGCCAGCGCACGCGGCAGCGCGTCAGGCAGATGCTGCCCCTCGACCCATTTCAGCATCAGCGACAACAGCAGCTCGAGGCCCGTGGCGCCCGGCGAGGCTTCGGCGAACGGCAGCAGCTTTTCGTCGTCGTCGACCGGCGTGTGGTCCGAGCAGACCGCGTCGATGGTCCCGTCCAGCAGGCCCGCGCTGATCGCATCGCGATCGCGCCCGCTACGCAGCGGCGGCGTCAGGCGCGCGTTGGAATCGAAGAAGCCGATGTCGGCGTCGGTCATGTGCAGGTGGTGCACGCCGACGTCGCAGGTGACCGGCAAGCCTTCCTTTTTCGCCGCGCGCACCAGCTCGAGGCCGGCGGCGGACGAGATGCGGCACAGGTGCACGCGGGCCCCGGTCGAGCGCACCAGCTCGAAGATCGTGTGCAGTGCGATCGTCTCGGCGATGGTCGGCACGCTGGAGAGGCCCAGGCGCGAGGCCAGCGGGCCGCCATGGGCCACGCCGCCACGGCCGATGTGCGGGTCCTGCGGACGCAGCCAGACCGTGTAGCCGAAGGTTTTCGCGTACTGCAGCGCGCGCAGCAGGACGTTGGTGTCGAGGATCGGCACCTCGGCCTGGGCGAAGCCGATGCAGCCGGCTTCGGTGAGCTCGGCCATCTCGGTCAGCGCCTGGCCCTTCAGGCCCATCGTCAGCGCGCCCAGCGGGTGCACGTTGGCCAGGTTCAGGTTGCGCGCGCGGTGCTTGAGCATCTCCACCAGGCCCGGCTCGTCGAGCACCGGGTCGGTGTCCGGCGGGCAGACCAGGGTGGTCACGCCGCCCTGCACTGCCGCCTGCATCTCCGACTCCAGCGTCGCCTTGAATTCGTAGCCCGGTTCGCGCAGGCGTGCCGAGAGGTCGACCAGGCCCGGCGCGACCACCAGGCCGGTGGCGTCGAGGGTTTGATCCGCCGTGAAGCCGGCGGGCGCATTGCCGGTGGCAAGCACTTTTCCGTCCGCGATAAACAGGTCCGTGACCGCGTCGATGCCGTTTGCCGGGTCGATCAGGCGCCCGTTCTTGATATGTAGTTTCATCCGTGGGTTCCCGCCAAAATACTCATCACCGCCATGCGCACCGCAATGCCGAAGGTTACCTGCGGCAGGATCACGGCCTGCCTGCCGTCGGCCACCGCCGAGTCGATCTCGACGCCGCGGTTCATCGGCCCCGGGTGCATCACGATCGCGTCCGGATGCGCCAGCGCCAGGCGCTCGGGCGTCAGGCCATAGCTCTTGAAGTACTCCTGGGCCGAGGGCAGCAGCGCGCCCGACATGCGCTCGTTCTGCAGGCGCAGCATGATGATGACGTCGACGTCCTTCAGGCCCTCGTCCATGTTGTTGAATACGCGCACGCCCATGTGTTCGAGGCCGCTCGGCAGCAGCGTCTGCGGGCCGATCGCGCGCACTTCCGGCACGCCGAGGGTCGTCAGCGCATGGATGTCCGAGCGCGCCACGCGGCTGTGCAGGATGTCGCCGACGATGGCCACGCGCAGGTTCGTGAAATCCTGCTTGTAGTGGCGGATCGTGTACATGTCGAGCAGGCCCTGGGTCGGGTGCGCGTGGCGCCCGTCGCCGGCGTTGACGACGTGGATGTCCTTCTGCCCGCTCTCGTTGAGGTGCCTGGCGATCAGGTAGGGCGCGCCGGACTGCGCATGGCGCACCACGAACATGTCGGCGTGCATGGCCGCCAGGTTGTCGATCGTGTCGAGCAGCGACTCGCCCTTGGTCGTCGACGAGGCCTGGATGTTCAGGTTGATGACGTCGGCCGACAGGCGCTTGGCGGCGATCTCGAAGGTGGTGCGGGTGCGGGTGCTGTTCTCGAAAAAGAGGTTGAACACGCTTTTGCCGCGCATCAGCGGCACCTTCTTGACTTCGCGGTCGGAGATGCCCGCGAAGCTCGATGCCGTGTCGAGGATGTGGTTGATGATCGACTTCGGCAGGCCTTCGATGGTGAGCAGGTGCTGCAGCTCGCCGTTTTTGTTCAGTTGCGGGTTATTGTGCAGAATCGGCATTGTCTTCTTCGATCGTGAGCGTGAGTTGTCCTGTCCCCTCTTCACTGCGCGTCAGCGACAGCAGCTGGTGGGCCGCTAAGGTCGTGCGCACGCCGACGAAATCCGGCGCCACCGGCAGTTCGCGCCCGCCGCGGTCGGCCAGCGCCGCCAGCTTGATGCAGGCCGGGCGGCCATAGTCGAACAGCACGTTGATGGCCGCGCGCGTGGTACGGCCCGTGTAGAGCACGTCGTCGACCAGCAGGATCGTCGCGCCATCGACGTTGAAGCCGATGTGGGTGGGTTTCACGTCCGGGTGCAGGCCCTTTTTGGCGTAATCGTCGCGGTAGAACGAGACGTCGATGAAACCGAGGCGCCCTTTCAGGTCGAGGTCGCTGGCCAGGCGTTCGGCCAGCCAGGCGCCGCCCGAATGGATGCCGACGATGGCGGCATCGGGCACGCCGATCAGCGCCGGGCGCACCTGTTCGAGCAGGGTCCGGTATAGCGCCTCGGCATCGAAGTCGTGATTAGTTGTTGGCATGGTCGTCAAAGTACTGTTGCAAAATGATGGCGGCGGCCTTGGCGTCGATGATCTCGCCGCGCCGGGCTTGAATAACGGCCGACGAGTAGCGCTCGTCGACCAGCTCGACCGGCAGGTTGAAGCGACCGTTCAGCTGGTTGGCGAAACGGCGTGCACGCAGTGTCATGTCGTGCTCGGCGCCGTCGGGGTGGAGCGGCTCGCCGACGACCAGGCGCGCGGGGCGCCATTGCTCGATCAGCTCGCCGATGGTCTTGAAGCGGGTGGCGTTGTCGATGGCGCTCACCACGGTGAGGGGCTGCGCCTGGGCGGTGAGCGTATTGCCCATCGCGATGCCGATACGCTTGATGCCGAAGTCGAATCCAAAAACGATATCAACCATTGTCACGCATGGCCAGCCTCGGTGGCGAGCATCATCGGGTCGATGCCCAGCAGTTTGATGGCGGCGGTATAGCGCTCCTCGATCGGCAGGTCGAACAGCACATGGGCGTCGGCGCCCACGGTGAGCCAGCCGTTGCGCGACAGCTCTTCCTCCAGCTGGCCGGGGCTCCAGCCGGCGTAGCCGATCGATACCAGCATGCGCGCCGGGCCGGCGCCGCTGGCAACCGCCTCGAGCACGTCGATCGAGGTGGTGAACGCCACTTCGTCGGTGACGTTGAGCGAGGACGAATAGCGTCCGCCGGGACTGTGCAGCACGAAGCCGCGGTCGTCCTGCACCGGCCCGCCGAACATGATCGGCTCGTCGACGACGGTCGAGCGCAGGCTGTCGGCCACCTTCAGGTCGATGCGGTCGAACAGCACCTCCATCGTCATGTCGGTGGGCTTGTTGATGACGACCCCGAGCACGCCTTTTTCGTTGTGCTCGCAGACGTAGACCACCGCGCCGCCGAAGATCGGATCTTCCATCGTAGGCATGGCGATGAGGAAATGATTAGCTAAATTCAACCCTGATGGCGCCGGACCGATATTGCCGAGCACGTCACCTTGCTGCGGCAGGCCGGCCATGGGCAGAGTTTTGCCGATTTTGCTCTTCTTCATACGCTGACTCTCTGTTGGCTCGCTCTCTGTTTAACCACTAGTATCCAGACTACAACATTGGGCTTTTCGTTAGTTTACACTGAAACGCGCAAGCGGCCATCGGTAGCGCCGTTGCGCGCGCGACTCGACGCGACCACCAGAGGATCGTAGCCAGTAAAATGGCCCGCCGTGTTGACTGAACACACAATGATGCCAACAAGCAATTCCATCGTCTGGTTCCGGCGCGACCTGCGGGCTTTCGACCATGCCGCCCTGCACCATGCGCTGCGCGACGCTGTGGCACATGGCGGCGCCGTGTACTGCGTGTTTGTATTCGATACCGACATCCTGGCCGGCCTGCCGCGTAACGACCGCCGGGTGCGCTTCATCCACGCCTGCCTGGTCGAGCTGGACGCGGAATTGCGCCGGCTGGGCGGCGGCCTGGTCGTGCACCACGGCCAGGCGCGCGAGCTCATCCCGCGCCTGGCGGCCGAGCTCGACGCCGCGGCCGTCTACGTCAACGGCGACTGGGAACCGGGCGCGATCGAACGCGACGCGTTGGTTGCGTCCGCCCTGGCCGCGGACGGTCGCCGGCTGCTCCCTTTCAAGGACGGGGTTGTTTTCGAGAAGAATGAAGTGCTGACCCTCGCCGGCGGCCTGTACAGCGTCTTCACGCCCTACAAGAACGCCTGGCTCAAGCGCCTCGCGGCGCAGCCGGACGCGGTGGCGCCCTGGATGGTCGAGCCGTATGCCGCCGCGCTGGCGCCGCCGCCGCAGGCTGCCCTGCCCTCGCTCGCCGGGCTCGGCTTCGACGACGGTCCCCTGCCCGCGCCGCCCGGCATGTCGGGCGCCACCCGGCTGTTCGAAGCCTTCCTGCCGCGCCTGCCCGAGTACGGCACGGCGCGCGACTTCCCGGTGCTTGCCGCCACCTCGCAGCTGTCGATCCACCTGCGTTTCGGCACCACCTCGGTGCGCCACCTGGTGCGCACGCTGCAGCAGATGATGGCGCTCGGCGCCGGCGGCGCGGGCGCGCCGGTGTGGCTGTCGGAACTGATCTGGCGCGAGTTCTACGCCATGATCCTGTTCCAGCATCCGCACATCGGCGGACGCTCGTTCAAGCCGGCGTTCGACGCGGTGGAGTGGGAAGCGGGCGACGCCGCCCGGGCGCTGTTTGCGGCATGGTGCGAGGGACGCACCGGTTATCCGCTGGTGGACGCGGCGATGGCGCAGCTGAACACGACGGGCTTCATGCACAACCGGCTGCGCATGGTGACGGCGAGTTTTCTCGTGAAGGATCTCGGCATCGACTGGCGCTGGGGCGAGCGTTATTTCGCGCGCCAGCTCAACGATTACGACATGGCCTCGAACGTGGGCGGCTGGCAGTGGGCGGCGTCGACCGGGTGCGACGCGCAGCCCTGGTTCAGGATTTTCAATCCGGTGACGCAGTCGCGGAAGTTCGATGCGCGCGGGGCGTTCATCCGGCAGTATCTGCCGCAACTGGCGCGCCTGGATGCGCGCGACATTCACGCGCCGTGGCTGGTGCCGGCCGATGAACTGGAAGCGTGCGGGATCGTGCTGGGGCGGGATTATCCGCGGCCGCTCGTGAACCACGAGGAGGCGCGGCAAAAGACCCTGGCGCGGTTTGCGGTGGTGAAGGCAACGCAACCGGAGACGTAGGGTGGGCGGCTCTGCCGCTCACCCTACGTTTCCGGCATCTCTCTATTCAACAAGCCCGCGATCGCCCCCAGCAACACCGGTTCCTGGTACGGCTTGCCGAAATACGCATTCACGCCCAGGCCGAGCGCGACGTTGCGGTGCTTGTCCGCCGTGCGCGAGGTGATCATGATGATCGGTATCGCGCTGGTGGCCGCATCGTTGCGCACGTGGCGGACGAGGTCGAACCCGTCCATGCGCGGCATTTCGATATCGACCAGCATCAGGTCCGGCCGCACCCCGGGCAGCTGCGCCAGAGCGTCCACGCCATCTTTCGCCAGCGCCACGCGATAACCTTCGCGCTCGAGCAGGCGTTGCGTCACGCGGCGCACCGTGAGCGAATCGTCGACCACCATCACTGTGGGACGATGCGGCAGCGGCTCCCCGGCCATCTTCGCGGGCGCAGGCCTTCCTGTACCCGCATGCCGCCCCAGCGCCAGGGGATTCAGGATCAGCACGATGTCGCCCGTCCCCAGCACGGTCGCGCCGGCAATCCCCGGCACGCGCGCCAGTTGCGGGCCGAGGTTCTTGATCACGACTTCGCGGTTGCCCAGCACGTCGTCGACCTGCAGGGCGATGCGCTCGCCGGCGCTGTGCAGCACCATCACCGAACGGGAACGCAGTCCCCGCTCGAAGGCCTCGCCCTCGCCCAGCAGGGCCGGCAGGTAGTGGAAGGGCAGCACCTGCCCCGCCACCTCGAGCATGCCGGCCTCCGCTGCCGCGGCCAGCTCCGGCTCGCGCACCTGCACCACCTGCTCGACGAGGTTGGAGGGCAGCGCATACGTCTTGCCGGCGCTGGCAACCAGCACCACCTGGGCGACGGCCAGCGTCAGCGGCAGGCGGATCGTGAAGCGCACGCCCCTGCCGGCCTCGGTGGCGATCGCGACGCGCCCGCCCAGCGACTGCGCTTCGGAACGCACCACGTCCATGCCGACGCCGCGCCCGGCCAGTTCGGTCAGGGTGTCGGCGGTCGAGAAGCCCGGCGCGAAAATCAGCTCGGCGGCTTCCACGTCGGTGAGCCTGTCACTGAGCCCGGCGTCGCCCGCGGCCATGCCCAGCAGCCGCGCCTTGGCGCGGATGCGCTCCAGGTCGAGGCCCGCGCCGTCGTCGCTGAACTGCAGCACGACTTCATTGCCCTGCTGGCTGACCTGCACCAGCAATTCGCCGGTCTCGGGCTTGCCGCTTGCCACCCGCAGGCCGCGCGGCTCGATGCCGTGCACGATGGCGTTGCGCAGCAGGTGTTCGAAAGGCGCGGCCATCTGTTCCAGCACGCTGCGGTCGATCTCCACCGCCCCGCCGCGAATATCCAGGTTGACGCGCTTGTCGGTTTCCTTGGCGGTCTGGCGGGCGACGCGGAACAGGCGCTCGGACAGGCTCGCGAACGGCACCATGCGCACCCGCATCAGGTCGCGCTGCAGGTCGCGCGTCATGCGCGCTTGCGCCGCCAGTTCTTCGCCGGCGCCGTCGACCGTGCGCGACAGCGATTCGTGGAACGAGGCGACGTCGTTGACGCTCTCGGCCATCATGCGCGTGAGCTCCTGCAGGCGCGTGAAGCGGTCGAATTCGAGCGGGTCGAATTCGCGCTCGCCGGCGATCGACATGCGCGAAGCGATCTGCGACTCGGCCTGCATCTCCACTTCGCGCAGCTGGCGGCGCAGGCGGTTCAGGTGATCCGAGAAGTCGGACAGCGCCCCCTTGAGCACGCCCATCTGGTTCTCCAACCTGGAGCGCGTGATCGACACCTCGCCGGCCTGCGTCACCAGGCGGTCGAGGATGTCGGCGCGCACCCGCACCAGCGGCGTGCGTGCCTCGGGCGGCACCGCGGCGTCGGCGGCGGGCAGGCCGCTTGCAGGCACCGCATCTCCATCGCCATCGCCCATCGCCTGGGGCGGCTGCACCAGCTGCTCGTACAGCGCCAGCGCCTGGTCGTAGCTGGCCATCAGTTCGTCGAACGCGGCAGGCAGGGTGGTCCCGGCATGCACCATGTTCTCGACCTGGGTCTCCAGTTCGTGCGTGTGCTGGCCGATGCGCATCGCGCCGGCCATGCGCGCGCTGCCCTTCACGGTGTGCAGGGTGCGCAGCAAGCCTTGCGCGGGCGCGGTATCGAGCGGGTTCTGCTGCCACTGGCGCAGGCCGTTGCCGATTTGCGGCAGCAAGTCCGCTGCTTCTTCCAGGAAGACCGGGAGCAGGTCGGAATCGAGTTCGTCGTGCGGCACCGGTTCGGTGGCCGGCATCGGGGTGGCAGGCAGCGCGACGGGGCGTTCGATTGCTTGCGGTCCTGCCTGCGGCGCCACTTCGGGCTCGTCCACCGGCGCGGCAGGCGCCAGCGAGGGCGCGTCGAACAGGTCGTCGAAATCCAGGCCGAACAGCTCGTCGACCGGTTCGGTCGCGGCCGGCTGCTCGTCGACCTGTGGCGACACGGCAGGTGTGGTGGAAGCAAGGGGCGGATCGGCGACCAGGCTGTCGTACGCCTGTGCGAACAGGGTGTCGAGCTCGCGCGCCAGGCCGGGTGCGGCGTCGCCGTAAGCGGCGGCCGCCTGTTGCGCCGTCAAGGCATCCCGCAGCGCGTCGAGCTGCTCGATGACGTCCGGCTGGGCGGGCGCGAGTTCGCCGCGCGCGAACGCGGCCAGCATCTGGCGCACGCACGCCAGCACGGTGTCGAACACGTCGTGCTGGCCCGGATGCAGCGTGGGCGCCGGCGCGGCCAGCATGCCGAGCGTGGCCTCGAAGCTGTATGCCAGGTCGCGCAGCGCCACGAAACCGACCGTGGCCGAGGTGCCGGCCAGCGTATGGACCGCGGTCAAGGCCTCGCCGCTGGCCGGGCGCCCCGCTTCATGACGCCACTCGCCGAAATCGCGTTCGAGCAGGCGTACCAGCTCGTCGGTCTCGGCGACATAGATGTCGTACAGCGCCAGCGGGATGTCGAGCGTGCCGACATGGCGCATGCTGTCGTCAAACGGCGGCGCCGGACGCGCTTCAGCCGCCTCAGGCACTGCCGGGGCGACACTGCCGCCGGCCTGTACGCGTTGCGCCGCTGCGATCAGTTCGCTGCCGTCACGGCCGGATGCACCCGCCTGCGCCAGC
>JAQGLR010000168.1 GCA_028292765.1 Massilia sp.
CGCCGGCGCTGCTGTACGGCGTCACCGGCAGCGGCAAGACCGAGGTCTACCTGCAGGCCTGCGCCCAGGTGCTGGCGCGCGACCCGCAGGCGCAGATCCTGATCCTGGTCCCCGAGATCAACCTGACCCCGCAACTGGAGGGGAACATCCGCGCGCGCTTCCCGGGCCTGATGCTCGCCACGCTGCACAGCAGCCTGTCCGAGGGCGAGCGCATGCTGCACTGGCTGGCCGCGCACCAGGGCCAGGCGCGCATCGTGCTGGGCACGCGCCTGGCGATCCTCGCCTCGCTGCCGCATTTGCAGCTGATCGTCATCGACGAAGAGCACGACCCGTCTTACAAACAGCAGGAAGGCTTGCGCTATTCGGCGCGCGACCTGGCCGTGTGGCGTGCGCGCCAGCTGGCGATCCCGATCGTGCTCGGTTCGGCGACGCCTTCGCTGGAAAGCTGGCACCACGCCCAGACCGGACGCTACGATTTATTGCAACTGCGCGAGCGCGCCGTGCGCGACGCCGTGCTGCCGACCGTGCGCCTGCTCGACATGGAGCGCGATAAACCAAAAGAAGGGCTGACGGGCGGCCTGCTGGCAGCACTCAGGCAGCGCCTGGAGCGCGGCGAACAGTCGCTGCTGTTCCTGAACCGGCGCGGCTATGCGCCCGTGATCACCTGCGAAGCCTGCGGCTGGATCAGCAACTGCACCCGCTGCACCTCGTTCATGGTGCTGCACAAGCCCGAACACCGGCTGCGCTGCCACCACTGCAGCCTGGAACTGCGCATCCCGCGCCACTGCCCGACCTGCGGCAACGTCGACCTGCAGCCGCTCGGCCGCGGCACCCAGCGCTTCGAGGAAGGGCTAAGCGCGATGTTCCCCGAAGCGCGCATCCTGCGCATCGACGCCGACTCGACGCGCAAGAAGGGCAGCGCGCAGGAAGCCTTCGACACGGTGCACCGCGGCGAAGTCGACATCCTGATCGGCACCCAGATGGTCGCCAAGGGCCACGATTTCAAAAAGCTGACCCTGGTCGGCATCCTGAACCCGGACACCGCCCTGTTCTCGCAGGATTACCGGGCCAGCGAGCGCCTGTTCGCGCAGCTGATGCAGGTGGCGGGGCGCGCGGGCCGCGCCGGCCTGGCCTCCGAAGTCCTGATCCAGACGCGCTACGCCCAGCATCCGCTGTATTCGGCCGTGGTGCGCCACGACTACGACCGCTTCGCCATGAACCTGCTGGAAGAACGCCACCAGGCGGCGCTGCCGCCCTACATGTACCAGGCGCTGCTGCGCGCCGAGGCGCCGGAACTGGCGACCGCCATCGCCTTTTTGGAAGAAGCGCGCGACTGCCTGCCGACCGCGGCGATCACCATTAACGACCCGATCCCGATGACGATGACGCGCGTGTATAACGTCGACCGCGCCCAGTTGCTGGTCGAATCCAACTCGCGCCCGGCGCTGCAGGCTTTCCTGAAGGAGTGGCTGGCCGTGCTGCGGGCGATGAAATCGCGCGTGCGCTGGTCGCTCGAAGTGGACCCGCTCGACATCTGATCGGGAAACGGCGTATGGTAGTGGCATGGAATCCAACATGAAAAAACAGCAAGTCGACGTCGCCGTCATCGGCACCGGCACCGCCGGGATGTCGGCCTACCGCGCGGCCCATGCGCAAGGTGCGCGCACGGTCGTCATCGAAAGCGGGCCGTACGGCACCACCTGCGCCCGCGTCGGCTGCATGCCGAGCAAACTCTTGATCGCCGCCGCCGACGCCGCCCACATGCTCGATGTGGCGCCCGGCTTCGGCGTGCATCCGGGCGAAAAACGCATCGACGGGCGCGCCGTGATGGCGCGCGTGCGGCGCGAACGCGACCGTTTTGTCGGCTTCGTGCTCGAGAGCGTCGAGGGTTTTCCGGAAGAAGACCGGATTCGCGGGCGTGCCCGTTTTACCAGCCCGCACACCCTGCAGATCGACGGCCATACCGAAATCCAGGCGGCGCGGGTCGTGATTGCGACCGGTTCCTCCCCTAGCGTGCTGCCGCAGCTGCAAAACGTCGGCCCCGGCATCGTCACCAGCGACGACGTGTTTTACTGGGACGATTTACCGGGCTCGGTGGCCGTGATCGGCACCGGCGTGATCGGGCTGGAACTGGGGCAGGCCCTGAGCCGCCTTGGCGTCCGCGTGAGCATTTTCGCGCGCGGCGGCAGCGTCGCCCACCTGAGCGACCCTGAAGTGCTGCACGCGGCCATGCGCACCCTGCGCGAAGAACTCGACCTGCGCTTCCAGACCGAAGTGGTGCGCGCCGAGCAGCAGGGCGACGAGGTCCTGCTCACCACGCGCGACGCGCTGGGCAAGGAAACGAGCGAGCGCTTCCAGTACGTGCTGGTAGCCACCGGGCGCACCCCGAACGTGGACGGCCTGGGGCTGGAGGAAACGGGGCTGGAACTGAACGAGAACGGCGTGCCCGTGTTCGACAGCCGCACCATGCAGTGCGGCACCAGCCACATTTTTATTGCGGGCGACGCCAACAACGAGCTGCCGCTGCTGGCCGAGGCGGCCGACCACGGCAAGATCGCCGGCGACAATGCGGGCCGCTATCCGGACGTACGGCCGGGCCTGCGGCGCACGGCGCTGGGGATCGCGTTCACCGAGCCGAACATCGCCACGCTCGGCAAGAGCTACCGGGCGCTGTGCGAAGGCGGGCGGCCGAAATTCGCGATCGGCAAGGTATCGTTCGAGAACCAGGGGCGCAGCCGGGTGATGTTGCAGAACAAGGGCATGCTGCGGGTGTATGCGGAATACGGCAGCTGCCGTTTCCTCGGCGCCGAGATGATCGGGCCGCGCGGCGAGAACATCGCGCACCTGCTGGCCTGGGCGGTGCAGGCACGTTTGACCGTGCCGGAGATGCTGGACATGCCGTTCTACCATCCGGTGATCGAGGAGGGCGTGCGCACGGCGCTGCGCGACCTGGCGGCGGA
>JAQGLR010000177.1 GCA_028292765.1 Massilia sp.
TTTCCCTGCTCAACCCCAAGGTCATCCACGACATGGACCTGGCCGGGCACGGCCTGCGCATCGTCGAGCGGCCGCTGGCGAATTTCCTCCCGCTCGACGACACCCGCTACCTGAAAATCGGCGCCGGCAAGACCTTCGCCGAGGTGGCCCGTTATTCGCAGCGCGACGCGGACCGGCTCGATGCCTATCACGCGCACCTGGACGCCGCGGCCGACCTGCTGCGCGACCTCGTGCTGCAGACGCCGCCGAACCGGGTGCAGGGCAACTGGCTTGCTGCGCTGCCCGAGCTCATCAAAGCCGGCAAGCTGGGCAACCGGATGCGCAAGCTGTCGGTCTCCACCCAGCGCGAACTGCTCGACCTCTTCACCAAATCGGCCGGGGACTACCTCGATGCCTGGTTCGAGAGCGCGCCCATCAAGGCGGCCTATGGCTTCGACAGCGTGGTCGGCAACTATGCCAGCCCGTACTCGCCCGGATCGGCCTATGTGCTGCTGCATCATGTGTTCGGCGAGGTCAACGGCAAGAAGGGCGCGTGGGGACACGCCATTGGCGGCATGGGCGCGATCACGCAGGCGATGGCGGCGGCCGCGCAACAGCTCGGCGTGGAGATCCGCACCGGCAGCCCGGTGGACGAGGTGCTGCTCTCAAAAGGCCGCGCCACCGGCGTCGTCACCGCGAAGGGCGAACGCCTGGACGCCAGGGTGGTCGTGTCGAACCTGAACCCGCGCCTGCTGTACACCAGGCTGGTCGACCCGGGCGCGCTGCCGCAGGATTTCCTGCGCCGCATGCAGGCGTGGCGCTGCGGTTCCGGGACCTTCCGCATGAATGTGGCGCTGTCGGAGCTGCCGGACTTCAGCTGCCTTCCCGGGCGCGAGATGGCCGAACACCATGGCAGCGGCATCATCATCGCCCCGAGCCTGCAGTACATGGAGCGCGCCTATCACGACGCGCGCGCCTGTGGCTGGTCGCGCGAACCGATCGTCGAGGTCCTGATTCCCTCCACGCTCGACCCGACGCTGGCTCCGTCGGCACCTAAGGGCCAGCACGTCGCCAGCCTGTTCTGCCAGCACGTGGCGCCCCAGCTGCCCGATGGATCGAGCTGGGACACGCACCGCGAACGCGTTGCCGACCTGATGATCGATACCGTCGACCGGTATGCTCCGAACTTCAGGCGCTCGGTGCTCGGCCGGCAAATCATGAGCCCGCTGGACCTGGAGCGCACCTTCGGCTTGGTCGGGGGCGATATTTTCCACGGCGCGCTCGGGCTCGACCAGTTGTTCGCGGCCCGCCCGATGCTGGGCCATGCCGATTACCGCGGCCCGATTCCGGGGCTCTATACCTGCGGCTCGGGCACCCATCCCGGCGGCGGCGTCACCGGGGCGCCGGGTCACAACGCCGCGCGCGAAGTCCTGCGCGACTTTGCGAATCGAAGCAGCCGCTACCGTATTGCCTGAGCCTGGTTGTCGGGCCTCGGTATAATCAGGCGTCGCTCCACTACCAATCAGAAAATGACAAAAGCAACGATTGCCGGCCTGGCCCTGTTGTTGGCCGCGAGTCCCTGGGCCGACGCCCAGAACGCCGACCGCAAACTGCAGGGCGTGAGGCAAAACGGGAACACCCTCGAAATCGCCACCAGCGACGGCCGCTACCTGGTCAAGCCCTACTCGAGCAACATCGTCGAGACCACCTTCATCCCGAATGGCGAACGCTTCGATCCGCGTTCTCCTGATTCGCATGCCGTGATCCTCGCGCCTGGCCAGGTACCGGTCACGCTGAAGGACGAGGGCGCGCGCCTGAGCTTCGCCACCCCCGGCATCAGCGTCACCGTCGAGCGGCAGCCTTTCAGGATCAGCTATGCCTACAAGGGCCGGCCGCTGGTGGCCGAGAAGCGCGGCTACCAGGCCGGCAAGGACCTGGAGGCGATCGAGTTCGCGCTCGAGGATGGCGAGGCGCTGTACGGCGCCGGTGCGCGCGCGGTCGGCATGAACCGCCGCGGTCACCGCTTCCAGCTCTACAACAAGGCCCACTACGGTTACGGCAATCGCTCGGAACTGCTGAACTATACGATCCCGGTGGCGCTGTCCTCGAAGAAGTACGCGATCCACTTCGACAATCCGCGGACCGGCTGGCTCGATTTCGACAGCCGCAAGGACGGCAGCCTGCGCTATGAAGTGACTGGCGGACGCAAGACCTACCAGGTGATCGCCGGCGACAGCTGGGACGAGGTGATGGCGGGCTACACCGGCCTGACCGGGCGCCAGCCGCTGCCGCCGCGCTGGGCCTTCGGCAATTTTGCGAGCCGTTTCGGCTACCGCAGCGAGCTTGAGGCGCGCGCCGTGGTGGACAAATTCATCGACGAGAAGATCCCGCTCGACGCCATCGTGCTCGACCTGTACTGGTTCGGCAAGGAGGTCAAGGGCACGATGGGGAACCTCGACTGGGACCGCGCCACCTTCCCGAACGCCGAGAAGATGATGGCCGACTTCCGGAAGAAGGGCGTCAAGACGATCGTCATCAGCGAGCCTTTTGTCCTGACGACATCCGGCCGCTGGCAGGAGGCGGTCGAGCGCAATGTGCTCGCCACCGACGCGAGCGGCAAGCCGTATGTCTACGATTTCTATTTCGGGAATACCGGCCTGATCGACCTGTACAAGCCGGAAGGCCGCGACTGGCTCTGGAACATCTACAGGAAGCTGAAGCAGGGCGGCGTGAGCGGCTGGTGGGGGGACCTGGGCGAACCGGAAGTGCACCCGGCGGCGCTGCGGCACGCGACCGGCGCAGCGAACGATGTGCACAACATCTACGGCCACGACTGGGCGCGCCTGATCGCGGAAGGCTACAAGAAGGAATTCCCGAACGAGCGCCCGTTCATCCTGATGCGCGCCGGTTACTCGGGTTCGCAGCGCTTCGGCATGATCCCGTGGTCGGGCGACGTCAGCCGCAGCTGGGGCGGGCTGCAGTCGCAAATGGAAATCTCGCTCCAGATGGGCATGCAGGGCCTGGCCTATATGCACTCGGACCTCGGGGGGTTCGCAGGACCCGTGCTCGATGACGAGCTGTATGTGCGCTGGCTGCAGTACGGCGTGTTCCAGCCGGTGTTCCGTCCGCACGCGCAGGAGGAGGTGGCGCCGGAGCCGGTATTCCGCTCGGCGCGCGCCAAGGTGCTGGCGCGCGCGGCGGTGTGGCTGCGCTATGCGATGCTGCCTTACAACTACACGATTGCCTTCGACAACAGCCAGACCGGCATGCCGCTGATGCGCCCACTGATGTTCGTCGAGACTGACCCCGGCAAGCCGTTCGACCGCGCCGGCACCTACCTGTGGGGGCCGGACTTCCTGGTCGCCCCGGTCGTCGAGGCGGGGGCGACGCGCCAGGAAGTGTATTTCCCGAACAGCGGCAGCGTGTGGTTCGACTTCCATACCGACGCTGTGCATCGCGGCGGCGTGCTGGAAGTGGTCAAGCCGGAAGAAGCGCATATCCCGGTGTTCGTGCGTGCCGGCGCCTTTGTGCCGATGGCGCAGGTGGTGCAGACCACGCGCGACTATACGGGCCGCCAGATCGACCTGCATTACTACCATGACGCCTCGGTGGCCGCGTCGAGCGGCAAGCTGTACGACGACGATGGCGAGACCGCCGGCGCGTTCGAACAGGGCAAATACGAGATCGTGCGCTTTGTGAGCAAGTACGCCGGCGGCACGCTCGACATCGGCTTCGACACCGAGACCGGAAAGCAGTACGCGGCCGCCGCACGCGGCTTCAGCGTGAAGGTCCACAATGTGCAGGCACGGCCGCGTGCCGTCACGATCGATGGCCGCGCCGTCGCCGCCAGCTGGAACGCCAGGCACAAGCTGCTGGAAGTCAGGGTCCCGGCGCGCAAAGGGCAGGACGCGAAGCTGGCCATCGTGTTGTAACGTAAAAAAACCGCCTCGGCTTGCGCCGGGCGGTCTTTGGAACGATCGCAGGGTTACTGGGTAACGGTGCGGGTACCGACGACTTCGATCGTCACGCGGCGGTTCCTGGCACGGCCTTCTTCGGTCGCATTGTCGGCGAGCGGCTGGGTTTCGCCCTTGCCTTCAGTGTACAGGCGTGCTGGGTCCAGTCCTTTCGACACCAGGTAAGCCTTGACTGCATCCGAGCGGCGCAGCGACAGCTTGTCGTTATAGGCGTTCGAACCGACCGAGTCGGTGTGTCCGACGGCGATCATCACTTCGGTGTTCATGCCCTGCAGTTTCGCCATCAGGTCGTCGAGCGCGGCTTTGCCTTCTGCTTTGACGACGGCCTTGTCGAAGTCGAACAGCGCTTC
>JAQGLR010000184.1 GCA_028292765.1 Massilia sp.
TCGAGCCAGATGAGCAGCGACCCACGCGCCTTCAGCGCCGCGTTGTATTCTTTCCAGTTGGTCGTTCGGTACTTTGGCTTTGCAGGGGCACTCATGCCGTCAGTTTACCCGCGACGCAGCTTGGCCGATGCAGGGGCGGATTTGTGCAACAAAGCCGTTTTATCCCGTCCTGATGCGCAAACAACGAAATGCCTTTGCCGGCATTGATGTTCACGCGTTGCCCGGCAAAGGCCTGGATATGCTGCTGCGCGACGATATTTTGCTGGCGGCCGCTGTAGCTGACCGTCGAATTGGGCGTTCCGCTGACGAATCCGCCAGCGGCGTACTGGGCAATCAGGGGGCGCCCCCGGATTCAGCGTTGCCGCGCTGCTCGGCATTTTTGAGGTCCTCCGCCAGTTGCTGATGCGAGGCGAGATCGACAGGCATTGCCTGATGCTCTTCGGCGAACTTTCCCAGTTCCTTAAGCAGTCCCCGTGAGCCTTCGAGCAACGCCTGCAGTGGCGCACGTTCAAGCTGTTTGCCAGTTGCACCCAGCATGGCCTGGGTCGTCAGCAGCATCAATCGCGCCGCGCGCACAACTACGGACTGATCGCTGCGCAGTTCGGCCCCTTCACCCCGCCCCTGTCCCTGCCCGTCGCTTCGCGGGTGTGTCAACCACCCGAGGTTCAACTGGCTATGTCCATGCTCACTCGCCAGCTGTGCACTGATCTGCCCGGGTGTGTCATCCAACCGCAGCTGGTTGTAGCGCATCCCTTGCACTTCCTTGCTTTTGATGCCAGCAAGGAAGCGGTTGCCCGGTAACTCGCCCGTATGGCTGAAAGCCGGTGGGACCGCCGTGCCACCGTACATGCGGCCCACGACGATCGGCTTGTCGGGGTCTCCCCCGAGAAAGTCCACCAGTACCTCGTCCCCGACTCGCGGCAGGCTGATGCTTCCCCAGCGGTCGCTCGCCCAGTAACTCGCCACCCGCACCCAAGCCGAATCCCGGTCGGTATTGCCCGCACCCGCGCCGCCTGGATGGTCTTGCTCCCGCGTTCCAAGGAACCGCAGCTTGACCCGCCCGAGTTCGTCGCAATGCACTTCTTCGCCAGGCGGCCCGACCACAATCGCGGACTGCAAGCGCACGCGCGGCAGGTCGGCGTCAGGATCGTAGGCCGGGACAATCGGTATGCCGCGCCGCACGCAGGCGAAGCGGTTGGTGTACTTGACATCGCGCTCGTCGCTTGCCTGTTCCAGCGCGATATGGCCTGGCGCTTGTTGCCAGGCATTTGCGGCAAACAGGCGCTTCGCCCGCTCATCGATTTCTTCAGGAAGGTTATTTTCTGCTGTCAGCGACAGTTCCGTCAGTACGAACTCGCGCTCTTCGTCCGGATGCGTATCGACTTCCATTAGCTTCTTTAAAAAAATGCGACACATGCAGGCCCTCATAAATCAAGTACTTGCCGTTAGTGATGTGTCGTTCCGGCGTCGGTAATTACGGACACTTCAATGCCTGATCTGTCCATATGGCTGCGTCTCTGAACTCCGTATCCCTACTAAGATTTTCCCAAACAACTATCTTCACCATAAAGCCGGATCTCGTGTCGATATTCAACAGCTCGCGTTGCGAACTTGTTGAGCAGGCGCAACCGTCGTCTGCTGCTCAACCGTAGCGGCCTCCCCATATGTCACGATGGCGGTCTATATGTGATCTCGTTTGTTATATGGCGGAGGTCATTGAAGGTCTAATAACGAGAGGTGCGCATGGAGATTCGGGGCTGGATGAGAGCGACGGACGCCGCTGACTGTGGCGGCACGGTGGCGGAGGGGTCTTCGTGCGAGTTCAGCGGCGGTATCGGCTATACATTCCAGGGCGCACGCATGGCCTGCCCCAAAAGCTGCGTGATCGCTGAGGGCTACCCCCGTTCGCTCCTGTCGAACGGTAAGGCCCAGGTGCTCGACGGCGAACTCACCAGCGGCGGCTGTCGTCTCATCTCGACGCTGAACGGGGTCGATGGCGTGGCCCGCGCGAACTGATGGACCGCGCACGCGACTACCTGCGGCAACTGCTGCACAACCAGTCCTGGAGCACGGCGAACCGGCAGCTGCGCCTGCGCTCGGCCGCGGGCGGCTTGGGCGATCTGACAGACGTGCTTCTGCCGCAGCGCATTGTCGGATCGGAAGCCATTTGTGGCGGCATCGAATACCGCATCGCCTGCGTGGCCTGCACGTCGGCACTGCCATTGAAAGAACTGATCGCGTTGCCGGTCGAGATCCAGTTCGTCACCGACCGCGGCCAACTGCGCAGCGTGTGCGGCATCGTCACCGAGGCGCGCGTTGGCGACTCGGATGGTGGCCTGACCGCCTATCACCTGGTGGTGCGTGACGCGCTCGCCATCATGGAGAAACGCACCAACAGCCGCATCTTCCGTAACATGAATGAGCTCGACATCGTGCAGGCTCTGTTCGATGAATGGCGGCACAGTAACTCGGTGCTGGCAGGCGCCTTTGAATACGAGCTCGATTCCCTGTTCGACATGACGCAGTTCCCGCAGCGCGAACAGACCATGCAGTGCAACGAGTCGGACGCGGCTTTTGTCCGCCGCCTGCTCAAGCGGCGCGGCATCTCCTGGACCATCCGGCCCGGGCGCTGCCGCACATCGGCCGTCGATCGCCTGCATGACCGCGTGCCGGCGCATACCCTGGTCCTGTTCAAGGATGCTATGAGTCTTCCGCAGAATGCGGCAGGCACGGTGCGCTACCACCGGGAAGACGCGACGGACGGTCGGGACGTCATCACCCACTGGACCGGAAAGCGCACGCTCCAACCCGGCAAAACCAACCGCCACAGCTGGGACTACAAAAATTCGCGTGCCGGGCAGTTCATGACGGTCGGCGTGCGTGGCCTCATTGACCAGGGCAGCTACGGCAATGAGCTGGCCGCCACCCTGGACGACTACCTGGTCGAGATTCCGCACGCCGGCAACGACGTCGAGGACCACCAGCGCCTGGGCCAGCTGCGCATGAGCCGCCACGAGTTTGAATCGAAGTGCTTCCATGGCGAGGGCTCCGTGCGCGACTTCTGCGCCGGCGAGTATTTTGTCCTGACGGGCCACCAGGAGTTCGACACCCGTCCGCAGGCTGATCGCGAATTCTTCATTACCGAAATCGAGCTTGAGGCGCGCAACAATCTGTCTGCCGATTTGGCGGCGCGTACCGAGCGCCTGTTCGCCGGCGGCTGCCGTCTGGACGATGGCCCGCCGATCGCGCAGGACGCCGGCGACGTCGACCGCACAGGCCTGGTGCATGTGCGCTTTACCGCTGTTCGGCGCGGCGTGCCGTTCGTGCCGCACTTCGACCCGCGCGTCGACCTGCCGCACCCCCAGCTGCAAAGCGCGATCGTCGTCGGCCCCGAGGGCGAGGACGTGCACTGCGACGCGCTCGGGCGTGTGAAGATCCGCTTCCCGGGCATGCGCGAGGCCGACCACCAACGTGCGCACGGCGCCGGCGCATCGGACAGCCAAGCCGATTCGGCATGGGTGCGGGTGGCGTCCGGGTGGGCCGGAAACGAGCACGGCGCCGCGCAGCAAGCCGGTACGCTGACGCTGCCGCGCGTGGGCACGGAGGTACTGGTTTCCTTCCTTGGGGGAGACCCCGACAGGCCTGTCATCACGTCGCAGGTGTTCAACGGGCAGGCGATGCCGCCAGCCTTCAGCGGCGTCGGCAGCCTGCCGGGCAACCGCTACCTGTCGGGCACGCGCACGCGCGAAATCCGGGGGCAGCGCAGCAACCAGATGCGCTTTGACGACACGCACGGCCAGATCAGTGCACAACTGGCGAGCGACCACGGCGCATCCGAACTGAATCTGGGCTGGCTCACGCGGCCACGGGTGGACGGCCAAGCCGAGGCCCGCGGCGAAGGCGCGGAACTGCGGAGCAGCCAGGCAGTGGCCATCCGGGGCGGGGAAGGAGTGCTCATTACCGCCGAGGCTTCACCTCAGGGGCAAGGGCCGCAGCTCGGCCGGGCCGAGCTGATTGGCCTGGCCGACATGCTGCAGGGCGTCGTAGACGAGGTGGGCAAGCTGGCAGAGCATCACTCGGGCGACGAGGCCACGTGCCGCCTCGCAGAGCTGGCCGACAAACTCCGGCACTGGCATGGCGGGTCGAACGTGGCACCCGACGGCACGAAGGGCAGCGCACCGATTGTCGCCGTAAGCGCGCCGGCCGGGATCGTGTTGGCCAGCCCTGATACCGTGGCCCTCGGCTCCGAAAAGAAGATCACGGTGGCTAGCGCGGGCGACGCCGAGGTTTCGGCCGGCAGGAACGTTTTCGTGCGCGCAGCGCGCGGTATCAGCGCGTTCGCGCACGCGCTGGGCATCAAGCTGGTTGCCGGCAGCGGCAACGTGTCCATTCAGGCCCACAAGGGCCACATCGAGATCAAGTCCACCGGCCGTATCAGCCTGATCGCGGCCGAGGGCATCGACCTGCAGGCGCCCGAGATCAAGGTGGTGGCACAAGGCGCACAAACCCACTGGGGCAAGGACAACCTCGTCCTCCAGTGCGCGGGCAAGCAAGTTGAAAAAGCCTCGCAATTCCTTCGCCTCGTGCCTGGTGGGGGCACGCCAGCGACGTTGGACTTGCCGAGTTCAAAGGTGCGTACGGACGAGCGTGTGGTGCTGCGCCATGAACAGACCGGCGAGCCGATCCGCAACCAACGTTATCGGGCCCACCTTGCCGATGGCCGCACGGTCGAGGACACTACCGACGACATGGGGCACACATCGCTGATGGTGAGCGAGGAGATGGGGAATATCCTCTTTGACTTCCTTTCCGACGAATCAGGTCAATAAACGGAGCATCCATGGCTGAGCCTACCAGGCCGTTACCGAGTCTCATCCCGTTGCCCG
>JAQGLR010000216.1 GCA_028292765.1 Massilia sp.
CGCCACCGCCGACTACATGGGCATGCTGGCCACCGTCAGGAACGCGCTGGCCCTGGCCGACGCCATGCGCCACGTCGGCATCGTCGCCCGCGTGAGGTCGGCGATCGGCCTCGAGCAGGTGGTCGAGCCTTACGTGCGCCCGAAAGCGCTGCAGTACCTGGAAGAGGGCAAGGTCGTCGTCTTTGCCGCCGGCACCGGCAACCCCTTCTTCACCACCGACACCGCCGCCGCGCTGCGCGGTTCGGAAATCTCGGCCCAGATCGTCCTGAAGGCCACCAAGGTCGAAGGCGTATATACTGCCGATCCGAAGAAAGACGCAAACGCGACCCGCTACGAGTCGATTTCCTTCGACGAAGCGATCTCGAAGCAGCTGCAGGTGATGGACGCGACCGCGTTCGCCCTGTGCCGCGACCAGAAGCTGCCGATCAAGGTGTTTTCCATCGTCAAGCCGGGCGCCCTGATGCGGGTGATCATGGGCGAAGACGAAGGCACCCTGGACCACGTTTGATTTTTCACACTAATACTCAATACTCAATACCCAATAACAGGAGAGCAGCATGTCCTTAGCTGACGTGAAGAAGAATGCGCAAGAGCGCATGAACAAGTCGATCGAAACCCTGCGCGCCGACCTGGCCAAGGTGCGTACCGGCCGCGCCCACACCGGTATCCTCGACCACATCATGGTCGACTACTACGGTGCGCCGACGCCGCTGACCGGGGTCGCCAACGTCACCCTGATCGACGCCCGCACCATCGGCGTGCAGCCGTATGAGAAGAAGATGCTGAGCACCATCGAAAAGGCGATCCGCGACGCCGACCTCGGCCTGAACCCCTCCACCTTCGGCGAACTGGTCCGCGTGCCGACCCCGGCCCTGACCGAGGAGCGCCGCAAGGAAATGGTCAAGCTGGTCAAGTCGGAAGCGGAAGACGCGAAGATCGCCGTGCGCAACATCCGCCGCGACGCCAACGAGCAGCTGAAAAAGATGGTGAAGGACAAGACCGCGTCGGAAGACGACGAGCGCCGCTCCTCGGACGAGATCCAGAAGCTGACCGACAAGTTCGTCACCGACATCGACAAGATGGTCGCGGAAAAAGAAAAAGAAGTCCTGACCGTGTAATATGCTGGCGCGCTCCTTTATTGCTGAGCGCCCAGACAGCATCGCAGGCAGTGGCAAGGCAAGGCAGTAATGAAGTAATGAAGTAATGAAGTAAGGCAGTAAGGCAGTAAGCGCGCTACCGGCGGCAGGCCGTCCGGTAGTCCGCCTTTTTTTATTCCGTATTCGCCGTGATGGCAATGGATTTATGATCTTCAAGAGTTCGACGACTGCAGTCCCGGATGTGCCGGCCGTCCCGCGCCATATCGCCGTCATTATGGATGGCAATGGCCGTTGGGCAACCAAACGCCTGCTGCCGCGCGTGGCGGGCCACGTGAAGGGCGTCGAAGCCGTGCGCGGCGTGGTCGAGGCCTGCGTGCTGCGCGGGGTGGAATACCTGACGCTGTTCGCTTTTTCGTCGGAAAACTGGCGCCGTCCGGAAGAGGAAGTGTCGCTGCTGATGCGCCTGTTCGTGACCGCGCTCGAGCGCGAAGTCTCGAAGATGCACGCGAATAACATCCGGCTGAAGGTGGTCGGCGACCTGTCGCGCTTCGATGCGAAGCTGCGCGAAATGATCGCCAACGCCGAGCGCCGCACGGCGGGCAACTCGCGCCTGACCGTCACCGTCTGCGCCAACTATGGCGGCCGCTGGGACATCATGCAGGCCACCAGCAAGATGGTGGCCGCCAATCCGGGCACGACCGAATTTACCGAAGACATGCTGGCGCCGCACCTGGCGATGGCGTATGCGCCCGAGCCGGACCTGTTCATCCGCACCGGCGGGGAAGAGCGCATCTCGAACTTCCTGCTGTGGCAGCTGGCTTATTCCGAGCTGTACTTCACCGATACCTACTGGCCCGACTTTTCGGTCGAGTCGCTGGACGCGGCAATCGCGTCTTACCAGAGCCGCGAACGCCGCTTCGGCCGGACCGGCGAACAAGTCGCCAACAAAACCTGATGCTGAAAACCCGGATCGTCACCGCACTCGTGCTGCTGGCAGTACTCCTGCCAGTCCTGTACTCCAACAACTACACAGCCTTTGCGGTGGTGGCCACTGCCTTCTTCGGAGCGGCGGTCTGGGAAACTTTCCGTCTGTTTAACCCGGGATCGAATAAAGCGACGCTCGTCGCCGTGTTCTGGACGGCGGCCTTCGCCTGGACCTTCTTCATTGCCGACAGCGCGACCTCGCGCAGTTTCTGGTTCGTGATCAGCATCCTCGCTTGGGTGCTGCGCTTCGTGCCGTCGCTGAAAACCGGCCTGCCGCCACTGAACAGCGTCGGCAACACGCTGCTCAGCCTGACCTATGCGGTATCGCTGGTGGGCTGCTTTGCCGCCATCGTCACGCTGTATGCGTATTCGCCGCTCTACCTGCTGTCCGTGCTGGCCATCGTCTGGTGCGCCGACATCTTCGCCTACTTCTCGGGCAAGGCTTTTGGCAAGCGTAAGCTCGCCCCGTCGATCTCTCCCGGCAAATCCTGGGAAGGCGTGTACGGGGGCGCCATCGCCGTGCTGGCGGTCGCCACGCTCGTCATCCTGTCCGGCGGCGAGACGCTGGCGAATACCTTCCCCGTGCGCGTGCAGGCCAGCCTCGGCTGGGCCGTCACGTACCTGACCCTGATCCTGATCGTCGCCGCCAGTGTCGCCGGCGACCTGTTCGAATCCCAGCTCAAGCGCCGCGCCGGCATGAAAGACAGCAGCAACCTGCTGCCGGGTCATGGCGGGGTGCTCGACCGGATCGACGCCCTGGTGCCGGTATTGCCGCTGGCGGCACTGGTCGGCGCCTGGCTGTAGGCTGTAAGGAGTTTCACATGCAACGCATCACCATCCTGGGCGCCACCGGCTCCATCGGCGTCTCGACCCTCGACGTGCTCGCGCGTCACCCCGAACAGTACGAAGTGTATGCCCTGAGTGCGCACAGCCGCGTGGACGAGCTGGCAAGCCAGTGCCGAAAGTATCGCCCGCGACGCGCCGTCGTCGGCAACGCCGAGGCCGCCGCTGAACTGTCGCGCCTGCTCGCCGGCCTGCCGGTCGACGTCAGCTACGGCGAAGCGGCGCTGTGCGAGATCGCATCCAGCCCGGACACCGACACCGTCATGGCCGCCATCGTCGGCGCCGCCGGATTACCGCCTGCCCTCGCGGCGGCCAGGGCAGGCAAAAAAATCCTGCTGGCGAACAAGGAAGCGCTGGTGATGTCCGGCCAGCTCTTCATGGATGCCGTGCTCGAACACAAGGCGACGCTGCTGCCGATCGACAGCGAGCACAACGCCATCTTCCAGTCGCTCCCAGGCAGCTACGCGCGCGACCCGGCCGCGGCCGGCGTCGCCAAGATCCTGCTCACCGCGTCCGGCGGTCCCTTCCTCACGCGCGCCGTCGAAACGCTGGAAGACGTGACGCCCGAGGAAGCCTGCAAGCACCCGAACTGGTCGATGGGCCGCAAGATCTCGGTCGACTCCGCGACCATGATGAACAAGGGCCTGGAAGTGATCGAGGCGCACTGGCTGTTCGGCGCGCCGGCCGAGCTGATCGAGGTCGTGATCCACCCGCAAAGCGTGATCCACTCGATGGTCTCGTACACCGACGGCTCGGTGCTGGCCCAGCTCGGCAACCCCGACATGCGCACCCCGATCGCGCACGCGCTGGCCTTCCCCGAGCGCATCGCTTCCGGCGTGGCCCAGCTCGACCTCACGACAATGGGCGCGCTGCAGTTCCACAAGCCCGACTACGCGCGCTTCCCGTGCCTGGCGCTCGCCTTCGACGCGCTGCGCGCGGGAGGCACCGCGCCGGCCCTGCTGAATGCCGCGAACGAGATTGCGGTCGAGGCCTTCCTCGAGCGGCGCATCGGTTTTCGCGACATCGACCGCGTCGTGCGCCGCGTGATGGACGAGAACCCGCATGGCGCCGCGATTGACGTTGCCGCCGTGATGGTCCAGGATGCGCAGGCGCGCCGCGCCGCGCGGCAGCTTGTCGCCGGCATCGCGCGCAGTTAAGGCAGTCAAGTAAGCAATCAAGCAAGGCAACCGGAACACGACCATGAACTTCCTCTACACCGCGGTGGCCTTCCTGCTTGCGCTCGGGCCACTCATCATCTTCCACGAGCTCGGCCACTACTGGGTGGCGCGCGCCTGCGGCGTCAAGGTGCTGCGCTTTTCGCTCGGCATGGGCAAGGTCGTGTGGTCGCGCCGTTTCGGGCCGGACCAGACCGAGTGGGCCGTCTCGGCGCTGCCGCTGGGCGGCTACGTGCAGATGCTCGACAGCCGCGACCCGCAAACGGCGCCGAAAGACGAGAAAGAGAGCGCCCGCGACTTCATGCGCCAGAACGT
>JAQGLR010000278.1 GCA_028292765.1 Massilia sp.
ATGCGGCAGCATCTCGCACATGCGCATGCCCTGCATCTTCGCGCGCGGAAGGCCGATGATGGCTTGCGCGCGCGAAGTGGTCGCCTCGATCAGGAAGTCCTCGACCTTGCCGTCGGGCCCGCGCACGGCGCGCAGCACGAAGAATGCGTCGAGGCTGCCTTCGGAGGCGGCGGCGTAGGTTTCCTGGGCACGCCGCGCGCGGCGCCGCACCCGGGCCAACTGCCACGACCAGACCGATACGAGCGACACCACCACCAGCAGCAGCGCCGTGGCGCCGCTGGCGATGGCAAGCCAGGTGCGCCGGGTCTCTTCGTAGGGCGCGAACTGTTCCGGTTGCGACAAGCCCGCGACAATCGCCAGCGGGAAGCCGTGCAGGCGCTTGATGCTGGTGTAGCGTTTGATGCCGTCGGGTCCCCTGTGGATGGTGATCGTGCCGTCCGGTGCGTGGTCCAGGCCGATGCGCTGGCCCCAGCTGACCTGCTCGCCGATGCGCATGGCGCGCATCACGCCGTCGGTCCCGGCCAGGCCCAGCAACCCCTGCTCGCCGTCGCGCGCGGGCTCGTAGGCGCTGGTAAAGTAGGTAGGATCGACCTCGACGATCGCGATGCCCGCGAAACGGCCGCCGGCATCGTTGATGCGGCGCGTGAAATGCAGGTGCGGTTCGGGCTTGGCCGTGTCGCCCACGGTCGCGCCCACGAAAGGCAGGCCGAGGTTGTTGTCGCGGTGATACAGGAAGTAAGCGGCGTTCGAGACGTCGAATCCGGCGCCGTCGGGATTGCTGGCGACGATGCGCCCGCCGCGCTCGGCAATCGCCACCACGAACACCAGGCCCGGCGGCAGCAGGTCTTGCCGGCGCAGGGCGGGCAGGGCGCCGGCCGGGCCCTCCAGTTCCACCGCATACTTGAGCACCTTGAGGGTCTGGTCGATGCCGTTCAGGCTGCGCGCCATCTGCGCTTCGTAGGTGTCGATGCGCTCCCTGGCCGCCGCGCGCGCCGCCGTCCCGGCCGCGAGATGGTGCCCTTCGACGAATTGCAGCGTCAGCACCCAGATGCCGACGATCAGCACGAGCGCGAACAAGGGCAGCGAGATGTGGGTGTCGAGGCCACGGCCAAGCACGCGCGCGAACCGGGAACGGGACGATTGCTGCCCGAGGGAAACTGGAGCGGATCTCATGCGATTCCTTATCGATGCACCAGCAGGACCTGGCGCACGCTCGGGTCGATCGCCTCGCGGTCGATGTAGCCGAGCGCGTCCGGAGCGCTTGCCACGGCCTGGCGCACGGCGGCGTTGCCGGCCAGTTCGCGCGGCGGCTGGCCGCGTCCGGTAAAGACCATCTTCGACCACCAGGCTTTCAGCAAGGCCGGGGTCTTGCCGGCCACGCGCTGGTAAAACCCGTCGCGCTGGCTGGAGCCGATCGGCTGGTCGATCGGGGTGGCGACCGTGCCATCGGGGAAGCGTGCCGACTGGCCAAGGAAGATCGCCGCCACCTGGTCCGGCCGCATGGCCTGGACCTGGCTGCGCGCGGAAACGATGACGACCAGTTCGCCCGCCTGGGCGATGGCGCAGAACAGGAAGAGTGTGGTGGCGGCCAGGGTGGCAACGACCGGGCGCAAAGTGCGTTTGTCCATCACGTCCTCAGAAAACGAAGTCGAGGACGATGCTGCTGACCTGCGCCGTACGCCCCGAACGGAAGCCCGGGGCCGAGTTGATCAGCATGCCGCGCGAGCCGCTGCGCGGGGTAACGCGTTCGTGCTGCAGCTTGAGCGCCATGTTCGGCGCCACATCCCAGCGCAGGCCGGCAGTGAGGGTCGACTGCGACGGCACCGTACGGAGCATGGCGGCGACGCCCGCGTTGAGCATGGCGCCGGCAAGCGCATGGGCCGGCGGCAGGCCCGCCAGCGGGAGGGCATTCACGCCTTCGGGCGGCGTGCCCCACACGCGGGCGTAGCCGGCGTAGGGCGTGAAGTCGCCATGGCGGTAGCCGGCGCTGGCATACATCGATCTGGTGCTGCCGAGGTAGGACTTCGTCTTCGTGCGGCCCGCTTCGCCCGTCACGAACCATTGTCCCGGGTCGTAGTCCAGGCCGACGCTCATCGCCGTGGCGCGCTTGTCCTCGACCGCCACGCGGCCCGCGATGTCGCGTCCCTGCGGCCCGAAGGCGTCCAGGGACCGGAACAGCTCGGGAAAGAGCGTGAGCGTCACGCGGGTGGTGAGCAGGGAGGCGCGCGCGCTGAAGGCGCCGCGCTCGAGCGTGTGCGACAGGCCCGTGATGGCGTTGCCGCGCACGTGGGCGCTGCCGGACAGCTTCATATCCGTGTAGCCGTAGAACACCTGGGTGGTGCTGCGCAGCGCCTCGCCTTCCCAGTGCCAGGTCAGGTCCGCCCCGTCGCTGTTACTGATCGGCAGCACGCCATACACTTCGAGGGGCATGCGCGCCCAGGGATAGGCATAGCTCACCTTGCGGTAGTCGGCGGCGATGAACATCGGCAGGGCGATGCGCCCCAGGCGCAAGGCCAGTTCCGGGGTGGCCTGGTACTTGATATTCGCCCATTCGACACGCGGCTCGTAACTGCGGTCGAGCCGCTGCTCGCTGACCACCTGGATGACGGCGGAC
>JAQGLR010000112.1 GCA_028292765.1 Massilia sp.
CGCCGCTGTTCACCCAGGCCATCATCGACAAGGTGGTGGTCCACCAGACGAAAAACACGCTGCTCGTCCTCGGCGTCGGCCTGTTGATGTTCATGGTATTTACGTCCGTCATGACCTGGCTGCGGCAATACCTGGTGCTTCACACCGGCAACCGCATCGACGCCGTCCTGGGGAGCGAAGTGTTCCGCCACATGCTGCGCCTGCCGCTGCCGTATTTCGAGCAGCGCCCCACCGGCACCCTGGTGGCGCGCCTGCAGGGCGTCGAGACGATCCGCGAATTCATTTCCGGCGCCGCCGTCACCCTGATCCTCGACCTGCCATTCCTGCTGATTTTCCTGGCCGTCATGTTCAGCTACAGCTGGCAGCTGTCCCTGATCGCCGTCGGGCTGCTCGGCGTGATTGCGCTGATGAGCGTGCTGGTGACGCCGCTGTTTCGCGAGCGCCTCAACAAGCAATTCATGCTGGGCGCGCGCAACCAGGCTTTTCTGACCGAATACCTGGCCGGCATGGGCACCGTCAAGTCGCTGCAGATGGAGCCGGACGTCGACCGCAAATACAGCGACCTGCTGGCCCAGTACCTGGCCGCGGGCTTTTCCACCAAGCAGGTGGGGAATACCTATAACGTGGCCGCCAACGCGGTCGAGCAGGTAATGACGCTGTCGATCCTGCTGGTCGGCGCCGTGCTGGTGATGGGCAATGACGGCTTCACGGTCGGCATGCTGGTCGCCTTCCAGATGTTTGCCGGCCGCATGAGCCAGCCGATGCTGCGCCTGTCCGGCCTGTGGCAGGAATTCCAGCAGGCGAACATCGCCGTCAAGCGCCTCGGCGACATGATGGACATGCCGGCCGAACCGTATGCGCTGACCCCAAGCCGCGAAGCCAAGGGCCAGGGCGCGCTGGAACTGGTGAACGTGTCCTTCCGCTATTCCGAGCACCACCCCTGGCTGTACCGCAACCTGAACCTCGGTTTCAAGCCGGGCCGCCTCAGCGTGCTGATGGGCCCGTCCGGCTGCGGAAAGAGCACGCTCGCCAAGCTGATGCTCGGCTTTTACCAGCCGAGCGACGGCCTCGTGCAGCTCGACGGACGCGACATCCGCTTCCTCGCCGCGAATGAGTTACGGCAAGTGTTCGGCGTGGTGCCGCAGGAAACGGTGCTGTTTTCGGGCACGATCTACGACAACCTGGTCATGGCCTACCCGCATGCCAGTTTCGAGGACGTGATCGCCGCCTGCAAGGCCGCCGAAATCCACGAGACCATCGACAAGCTGCCGCATGGCTACCAGACCGAGATCGGCGAGCGCGGCACCGGCCTGTCGGGCGGCCAGCGCCAGCGCCTGGCGATCGCCCGCGCGCTGCTGCGCAAACCCGGCATCCTGATTTTCGACGAAGCCGTCTCGAACCTCGACCAGCACACCGCCGAGCAGTTTGCCCGCACCGTGAACTCGCTCAAGGGCAAGGTCACGATGGTATTCATCACCCACCAGATCCCGCGCGGCCTGCAGGTCGACGAAGTCTTCAGCTTTGACAAGCCGGCGCAGGCACCCAAGCAAGCAGCTTCCAGGATGCAAGTCGTGCCGCCATCCACCGCGGCGCCAGCCGCCCGAATCAATCCTTGACTCAATCCCTGAACGCTTCCGACCGCCGTTCGCCCGCTAACAAGAGGAAATGCAATGACAACAGTAAACTCGTCCGTGACCACCACGCTGGCTTCGAACGTCAACGACCTGGTCCTGACCGGCACAGCCGACATCAACGGCACCGGCAACGCGCTGAACAATACGATCACCGGCAACGCGGGCGCCAACGTACTGGATGGCCGCGCGGGTGCGGACACGCTGGCCGGCGGGGCGGGCAACGATAGCTATGTTGTCGACAATGCGCTCGACCGGGTCGTCGAAAACGCGGGCGACGGAACGGACACGGTCCAGTCAAGCGTCACCCATACCCTGGCGGACCATGTCGAGAACCTCACGCTGACGGGTTCCGGCAGCATCAACGGCACCGGTAACGCACTTGATAACCTCATCACCGGCAATAACGGCAGCAACGTCCTGAGCGGCCTGGACGGAAACGATACGCTGCTCGGCAGCCTGGGCGCGGACACCCTCGACGGTGGTGCAGGCGACGACAACCTGCAGGGTGGGGCGGGTAACGATACCTATATCGTCGATTCCAGCGGCGACATCGTGATCGAGGGTGCCGGTACGGATGCCGACACGGTGCGGTCTAGCATCGACTACGCGCTGGGCGAGCACCTCGAGCACCTGGTCCTCACGGGCAACGCCGACCTCAACGGTAGCGGCAATGCGCTGAACAACACCATCACCGGCAACAGCGGCGCCAACACGATCGCGGCCGGCGCCGGCAACGACACCGTCAACGGCGGGCTGGGGGCCGACCGCATGGAAGGCGGCCTTGGCGACGACACCTATGTCGTCGACGACGCCGGCGACCGCGTGATCGAGGCGGACGCGGCGGGCATGGACACCGTCCAGTCCAGCATTTCCACGACCCTGGCCGAGAACGTCGAGAACCTGGCGCTGACCGGTTCGGCTGCCATCAGCGGCAGCGGCAACACGCTCGATAACCTCATCAATGGCAACGGCGGCGCCAACGCACTGTACGGCCTGGAAGGAAACGATACGCTCGACGGCGGCGCCGGCGCCGACTACCTGCAGGGCGACAGCGGCGACGACATCTATATCGTCGATAACGCGCTCGACGCGGTAGTCGAGCTGGACGGCAACGGCTCCGATAAGGTGGTGGCGGGCGTCAGTTACACCTTGGGCGCCAACGTCGAGAACCTGACGCTGGGCGGCAGCGCCGTCAACGGTTCCGGTAACGAACTCGACAACGTTGTGGTCGGCAACAACGCCAGCAACCTGCTCAAGGGCCACGATGGCAACGATGTGTTGCGCGACACCTCGGGCAACGACACGCTCGACGGCGGCAGCGGCGCTGACGACATGCAGGGCGGCATCGGCGACGACACCTACGTGGTCGACCAGGACGGCGACACGGTACTCGAACTTGTCGGCAACGGTATTCACGACACGGTCCGGTCGAGCATCGACTACACGCTGGGCGATAACGTCGAGGACCTGGTGCTGACCGGCGCGGGTGACCTCAACGGTACGGGCAATGCGCTGAACAACGTCATGACCGGCAATGCCGGCAACAACAGCTTCGCCGCCGGCGCCGGTAACGACCAGGTAAACGCGGGCGACGGCAATGACGTCATCTACGGCGGAGACGGCATCGACACGATCAACGGCGACGCCGGCGACGACAGCCTGTTCGGCGAGCTTGGCGCCGACACCATCAACGGCGGCCTTGGCGCCGACCGGATGGAGGGCGGCGGCGGCAACGACGTCTACATCCTCGACAATGCGGGCGATCAGGTCGTTGAAACGAGCAATGCCGGCATCGACCTGGTCAATTCCAGCATCACTTACACGCTGACGGACAATGTCGAGAACCTGGCCCTGATCGGCGCCGCCAACCTCGACGGCACCGGCAACGAACTGGACAACACCATCAATGGCAACACGGGCGCCAACGTCCTCGACGGCCGTGGCGGCAACGACACGATCAACGGCAACCTCGGCGCGGACACGCTCATCGGCGGCGAAGGCAACGACCGGCTGAACGGCGACGCGGGCGACGACCGCCTGCAGGGTGACAGCGGCGACGACACACTCAATGGCGGCAGCGGCCTCGACGAGATGGCCGGTGGCACGGGGGACGACATCTATGTCGTCGACAACGCAGGCGACCTGGTGCTCGAGAACGAAGGCGAAGGCGCCGACCTGGTCCAGTCGAGCCTTGAGTACACGCTGACCAGCCATGTCGAGAACCTGACCCTGACCGGCAGCGCGGCCACCAGCGGCACCGGTAACGAACTCGCCAACCTCATCAGCGGGAATAACGCGGCCAATGCCCTGTTCGGCCTGGACGGCGACGACACGCTCGCGGGCTTTGGCGGCAACGATAGCCTCGACGGCGGCCTCGGCGCCGACCGCATGCAGGGCGGTAGCGGCGACGACACCTATGTCGTCGAGAATGCGGGCGACCTGGTCGAGGAACTCGGCGGCCAGGGCACGGACAGGGTCCGTTCCGAGATCGACTACAACTTGACCGCCAACGTCGAGCACCTGACCCTGACGGGCACGGCAGACCTGGTCGGCAACGGCAACGCGCTCAACAACAGCATCACCGGCAACGGCGGCAACAACACGATCAGCGCCGGTGACGGCGCCGATACGGTCAACGCCGGCGAGGGCGATGACGTCGTCGGCGGCGACGCCGGCAACGACACGATCGACGGCGGCCTGGGCGCCGACCGGATGACGGGCGGCCTGGGCGACGACACCTTCGTGGTGGACGACAACGGCGACCTGGTCGTCGAGGCCGGCGGCGAAGGCAGCGACCTGGTCAACTCCAGCATCACCTATACCCTGACCGACAATGTCGAGAAGCTGACCCTGCTTGGCAGCGCCGACATCGGCGGTACCGGCAATGAACTGGACAACGTCATCAACGGCAATCTTGGCGCCAACGTCCTCGATGGCCGCGCCGGCAACGACACCATCAACGGCAACCTCGGCAACGACCTTCTCATCGGCGGCGAGGGCAACGACAGGCTGGACGGCGGCATCGGGCTGGACGCCATGCTGGGCGGCAGCGGCGACGACACCTATATCGTCGATAACGCGGGCGACCAGGTGGGCGAGGAGGAGGGCGAGGGCACGGACACCGTCCTGGCGTCGGTCAACACCAGCTTGAGCGCGAATGTCGAGAAGCTGACGCTGACGGGGAGCGCCAATCTCGCCGGCACCGGTAACGCGCTCGATAACGTCATCACCGGCAACAGCGGCAGCAACGTGCTCGATGGCGGCCTTGGCGCGGACAGCATGGCCGGCGGTAGCGGCAACGACAGCTATGTGCTCGACGACGCCGGCGACGTCGTCACCGAAGCGAGCAATGGCGGCATCGACACCGTGAGGTCCTCGGTCGACCATACCCTGGGCGCGAACGTCGAACACCTGGTGCTGACGGGCAGCGCAATCGCCGGCAGCGGCAACGCGCTGGCGAACAGCATCACCGGCAACACCGGCGACAACGTCATCGACGGCGGCCTCGGCGTCGACACGATGAGCGGCGGCGCCGGCAACGACACCTACATCGTCGACGTCAGCAGCGATCTGGTGAGTGAAGCGGCGGGCGGCGGCACGGATAGCGTCCACGCCGGCGCCAGCTATACCCTCAGCAACAATGTCGAGAACCTGGTGCTGACGGGCACGGCCGCGCTGAGCGGCAGCGGTAACGCACAGGATAACGCCATCACCGGCAACGGCGCGGCCAACGCTTTGTACGGCATGGCCGGCAACGACCTGATCAACGGCGCCGCCGGCGACGACACGCTCGACGGCGGCACCGGCGCCGATACCCTGCTGGGCGGCACCGGCAACGACACCTACATGGTGGATGACGCGGCCGACCTCGTGCTGGAGAACGCGGGCGAGGGCGTCGATACCGTCGTCTCGCAGATCGGCCAGACCCTCGGCGCGCACGTCGAGAACCTGACCCTGGCGGGCAACGCCATCGGCGGCACCGGCAACGAGCTGGACAACGTCATCACGGGCAACAGCGGCGACAACCTGCTGGACGGCGCGGGCGGCAAGGACACGCTGCTTGGGGGCGCCGGCAACGACACCTACCTGGTCGACCTGGCCGACACGGTCGTCGAGGCGGCGGGCGCGGGCACCGACACGGTCCATGCAAACGCGAGCTACACGCTGGGCGCCAACCTCGAGAACCTGGTCCTGCTTGGTGCCGGCGACCTGGACGGCACCGGCAATGCGCTGGCCAACGCCATCCTCGGCAACAGCGGCGCCAACGTGCTCGATGGCGGCGCGGGCGCCGACACGCTTGCCGGCGGCGCCGGCAACGACACCTATATCGTCGACAATTCAGGCGACGTGATCGATGAGGCGGGCGGCGAGGGCGTCGATACCGTCCAGGCCAGCACCGACTACCTGCTTTCGGCGAATGTCGAGAACCTGGTCCTGGCCGGCAGCGCCAGCATCGACGGCACCGGCAACGCGGGCGACAACAGCCTGGCCGGCAACAGCGGCGCCAACACGCTCGACGGCGGCGCGGGCGACGACACGCTTGCTGGCGGCGCCGGCAACGACACCTACGTGTTCGGCAGCGGCGACGGCACGGACCGCATCATCGATGCGCAGGGCAGCGGCACCTTGAACATCCGCGGCGGCTTGAGCGCAGCCGACCTGCACGCCGAGCAGTCGGGCAGTGACCTGGTGCTCACCATCGCCGCGACCGGCGACAGCGTGGTGCTGGTCGACTGGCTCGTCCAAAGCGAAGGCGTGACGCAAATCGTCTTCGAAGACGGCAGCACCATCGATCGCGCCGGCATGGCCGCGATGCTCAACGCCGCGCCGACGGCCTTCGATGACGGCGTCGCCGTATTCGAGGACGGGGGCCTCGTCAACGTGCCGGTCACCCGGCTGCTGGCGAACGACACCGATCCGGACGCGGGCGATGTCGTGACCGTGATCGCGGTTGGCGAATCAGGCATCGGCGCGTCCGTGACCCTGGACGGCGGCGTCGTCGGCTACGACATCGGCGCGCGCTTCCAGGAACTGGCGCAGGGCGAAGTCGTGAACGACAGCTTCAGCTATACGATCACCGACGACATGGGCGAGACCTCGACCGCGGTCGTCAACGTCCAGATCATCGGTACCAACGATGCGGCCCTGACTGCAACCGACGCGGCCGCCGTGACGGAAGACAGCGCCAGCACGGTGACCGGCAATGTGCTGGCCAACGACAGCGACGTCGACAACGGCACCGTGCTGCAGGTGGCCGCACCCGGCACGATCGCCGGCATCTACGGCAGCCTGGACATTGCGCAGGACGGCAACTACACGTATCGCCTGAACGACGGCGCGGCCAACGTGCAGGCCCTGAATGCGGGCGAAGTCGCGCATGAATCGTTTGCGTACGCCGCCACCGACGGTATCGAGGGCGTCGCTTCGACCCTGGACATCACGATCACCGGCACCAACGACGCACCGGTTGTGAGCCGCGACGCCGCGCGCGTCGTGGAAGACGGCGCGGCCAACTCGATCAGCGCCGCCGGCAACGTACTGGCCAACGACAGCGATCCTGATCGCGCCACCGTGCTCCAGGTTGCGGCGCCCGGCGCCATCGCCGGCCTGTACGGCACCCTGGACCTGGCCGCCGACGGCAGCTACACCTATAGCCTGGACAATGGCGCGGCCGCCGTGCAGGGCCTGAACGAAGGCGAGGTCCTGGTCGACTCCTTCGCCTACGCCGCCACCGACGGCTTCGAGAACGTCGCGTCGACCCTGGCCATCACGATCGCCGGCACCAACGATGCACCGGTGGTGGGCGCCGACTCGGCGCAGGTGCTGGAAGACAGCCAGCCGGCTGCCAGCGGCAACGTGCTGGCGAACGACTTCGACGCCGACAAGGGCAGCAGCCTGAGCGTGGCGGCGCCCGGCGTCTACAGCGGCGCCTACGGCACCCTGACGCTGGCCGCGGACGGCAGTTATACCTACAGCCTGGATGACAGCGCTGTCGCCGTGCAGGCGCTGGCCGAAGGCCAGTCGGCCGTGGACAGCTTCAGCTACGCGGCAACCGATGGCCAGGCAACGACCGTGTCGACCCTGGACATCACCATCACCGGCACCAACGACGCGCCGGTGCTGGCAGCCGACACCGCGCAGGTCTCGGAAGACGCGGCGAGCGTCACTGGCAATGTGCTGGCGAACGACAGCGACGCCGACGCCGGCGCCGTGCTGGCGGTGAGCGCCGGCACGACGCAAGGCAGCCATGGCGACCTGACCCTGAATGCCGACGGCAGCTATGTGTACCGGCTCGACGCTGCCGCCGTGCAGTCGCTGGGCCGCGATGCTTCCGCCTTTGAGCACTTCAGCTACGACGCGGCCGACGGCATGGCGGGCGCCAGCTCGACGCTCGACATCACGGTGGCCGGCGCCAACGACGCGCCGATCGTCGTCACGCCGCTGGCGGACCAGGCCCTCACCTTCAACAAGGCGTTCTCGTTCAAGCTCCCGGCCGACAGCTTCAAGGACCTCGACCAGGGCGACAAGCTGAGCTACGCGGCGACCCTGGCCGACGGTTCCAAGCTGCCGGACTGGCTGAAGTTCGACGCGGCCAGCGGCACCTTTGCCGGCACCACGCCGAAGCAGGTGGGCTCGATCGACGTGCGCGTCACGGCGACGGACCAGGTAGGCGCCACCGGCAGCACCGCCGGCAGCTTGTCCGCCTCCGACGTGTTCACGCTGTCGGTCAGCCACGGCAACGCAGGCGTCGGCAACGGCGAGGATGCCGCTCCGCCTGGCCACGACGACAACCAGAACGACGGTCCGGGCACCGGTCCGGGCAATCCCGGCTCCAGGGGCGGCAAGAAATTCGGCCTGTCGATCGGCGTCACCGCGTCGAATGGCGCGGCGACCGTGTCGGTTTCGGCCACGGCCGAGAAGACGGACGCGCTGGGTGTGCCGGCCTTGCTCAGCGCCAGCAAGATCGTCGAGTTCAGCCTGCCCGCCAGCAGCATCGGCAACTCCACGTCGGCGCAGAGCTTCGGCGCCTGGCTGAAGGTGGACCTGGCGGTGTCGGAAGCGCTGGCGTCCAGGCAAACGCTGACCTGGCTGGATGAGCGCAACGGCGCCGACACCGGCGCCCTGGCCAAGGCAACCTTCGGCTTCCTGGGATCGACCACCGCATTCGGCGGGGGCGCCCTGTCGCTGTCGGGAACCGGCGGCGTCGAGCTGAAGGGCTTCGACGGACTGGGCAAGGGCACGAAGAAGCTCAAGTAAGACGGTGAACAGCCGTAAATAAGCGTAGTAGAGGAAGGCGGCGTGCCCGAACCGGTGATCCGTTTCGGGCACGCCCCGTTCAATCAACATGAGCCCAGATGAGTTCTCAAGCGTGAAAAAAACCACGGCCAAAGCGTCCAGTGCACTCGATTTTTCGCCACCATTGCTGCGCCTGCAGGAGTCGGTGCCGAATCCGCTCGGCCGCAAGGTCTTGTGGGCCCTTTTCGTCCTGCTGGCGCTGCTGGCCGTCTGGATGGTGGCCGGCCGGCTCGACATCGTCGCCGTGGCCGAGGGCAAGCTGGTCCCGCAGAGCTATGTCAAGATCGTCCAGCCGGCCGAATCGGGCATCGTCAAGGAAATCCTGGTGAAGGAGGGCGATACCGTGCGCGCCGGGCAGGTCCTGATGCGCATGGATACCCTGATCACCGACGCCGACGCGAACTCGATCCAGGCCGATTTGCAGGGCAAGCGCCTGGCCCTGCGCCGGGTCGACGCCGAGCTGGCCGATGCCCCCTTCCTGGCCCAGGGCGGAGACTCGCCGCACCTGCTTGCCGCCGCCCGGTCCCAGTACCGCGCCAACCGCGCCGCCTTCCAGGCGGCGCTGGCCGAGGAAAAGAGCCGGCTGGCCAAGACGCGCCAGGACCTGGCGGCCGCACTCGAGATCCAGCGCAAGTTCAGCGCCGTGCTGCCGCACTACCGCGAGCAGGAAAAGGCGTTCGAGAAGCTCGGCAAGGACGGTTTTGCGGGCGGCGTGCTGGTCAGCGACAAGCGGCGCGAGCGCATCGAGAAGGAGCAGGAACTGGCGACGCAGGACCACATGATCGAGTCGGCCAGGGCCGGCGTGCAGCAGTCCGAGATGAAGCTGGTCCAGATCGATTCGGACTACCGCCGGCAGCTGCATGTCGAGCGCGGGGAAGCGCAGCGCGCATTCGACCAGCTGTCGCAGGAACTGGCGAAGCAGACCCACCGCAAGGAATTGCTCGAGCTGAAAGCGACGCAGGACAGCGTGGTCAAGGAGCTGGCCACGCATTCCGTCGGTACCGTGGTCCAGCCCGGAACGGTGCTGCTCACGCTCGTGCCGAACGACGAAACCCTGCGCGCCGAGGTCTGGCTCACGAACGACGACATCGGTTTCGTCAAGCAGGGCCAGACCGTGCGCCTGAAATTCGCCGCCTTCCCGTTCCAGAAGTACGGCATGGTGCAGGGGACGGTCGAGCACATCGGCGCCGACTCGGTCGAGAACGGAGAGAATGGAACCGCGCTGGGCAAGCCCGGCGCTGCACCGCCCTCCACGTTCAAGGCGCTGGTGTCCTTGAAGAGCGCCTCGCTCGACGCCGACGGCACGCGCTTCCCCTTGAGCGCGGGCATGCAGGCCAACGCCGAGATCCTGCTGGGCACCCGCACCGTGCTCGAATACCTGCTGTCGCCGATGCAGAAGGCCTGGCACGAGGCGGCCCGCGAACGCTGATGTGAAATGGTGCGAAGAACGAAAAACGGGAGCGTGGCAGGCATTCCCCTGCGACGCTCCCGTTTTTCTTTGCTATTTTTAATCTACTGCTCCAACACCCGGCGCAGCGTGTTCGACAGGTCTTCGACCGAGAACTTCGCCACGTAGGCGTCGGCGCCGATGTTCTTGACGTGTTCTTCGTTCGTCGTGCCCGACAGCGACGAGTGGATCACCACCGGCATGTTCGCCAGGCGCGCGCTCTTCTTGATGTTGCGGGTCAGCGTGAAGCCGTCCATCTCCGGCATCTCGAGGTCGGTCAGCACCAGGGCCACCTTGTCGTAGACGCTCTTGCCTTCGCTCTCGGCCGCATTCGCGATGCTGGCGAGCTGCTCCCAGGCTTCCTTGCCGCTTTTTGTCATCACGAACGGCAGGCCCATCGCTTCCAGGCCCTGCTCGATCAGCGCACGCGCCACCACCGAGTCGTCCGCCGCCAGGATGATCGAACCCGGCTTGATGTGGATCTTCGCGCCGACGTTCTGCTGGCTGATGTGGGGACCGGCGTCCGGATTCATGTTGCGCAGGATGGTTTCGACGTCGAGCACCTGGGCCAGGCGCCCCGGTTCGCCGTTCTCGCCTTCGAGGCGGGCGATGCTGGTGACCATGCCGCTGCCGGCGCTGCTCTCGGCCGACATCACCTGGCTCCAGTCGAGGCGCACGATTTCTTCGACGCTTTCGACGGCGAAGGCCTGGGTGGTGCGCGCGAATTCGGTGACCAGCATGATGTTCAGCCCGGTCTTCGGCTTGACGCCGGCAATCGCGGGCAGGTCGAGCACCTGGATGATCTGGCCACGCAGGTTCACCACGCCGAGCACCTGCGCCGGCGAACCGGCGACGGCGGTAATCGACGGCATCGCCACGATCTCGCGGATCTTGAAGACGTTGATACCGAACAGCTCGTTATGGTTGCCGCTGTCGTCGCCGCCAAGGCGGAACAGCAGCAACTCGAATTTGTTGGTGCCCGCAAGCGTGCTGCTTTCGTCGACTTCCTGTTGAACCGATTTCATTTTTCGCCCTGAACGAAGTGTAGTGATGCCAGTGGTGCCGTCAGGAAAGTATTCTATCCGCGAATATGGCGAAATACGTCAAGCGGGCGTCAAACGGGCATCGGTTTGTTGCTGTTCAGGTCTAAAAAACCACGGATTAGACGATATGCCTTCCATACCCACGCCACTGCCCAGATCAGCCATGCGAAGGGGATGCCGATAATCGTGGCGAAGACAATGCCGCCGACCACCATCCAGAGGAAATAAAACCAGAACGAGCGAATCATCCAGGTGTGGTGGCTGTAGACCAGGGTGCCGCTGCTGTCCGGGCGCTTGACGTAATTGACGATCAGCGGCAGGAAAGACAACATGCCGAGCGAAAAGAAGAAGGTACAGGCATGGACCAGGTAAAGGATACGCGCCAGTTGCTTGGCGTCTTCCGTCCCACGGTCCAGAACGAGTTGCTGCGACATGAATGGCTCCTTGGTGTGGTTCCGCACGGGACGACCCCGCCTGGCCCGATTGTAGCAGCGATTTGTGGCGATTTCGCTAACGTTGCAAAGAACGAAGACGTGCCGCCGCGCCGGCGCCGCCACTGGCGTCCGCTTACAGCTTGGACTGCACCCAGGCGACGATGTTGCCCGCGTCCATGGCGCCAGGCTGGCGCGCGATCTCGCGGCCGCCCTTGAACAAGGCCAGGGTCGGAATGCTGCGGATCGCAAAGCGCGCCGACAGGTCCTGCGCCAGTTCCGTGTTCACCTTCAGCAGGCGCACCCGCGGTTCCAGCCGGCTTGCAGCCTGCGCGTAGGCGGGCGCCATCATCTTGCATGGACCGCACCATTCGGCCCAGAAATCGACCAGCACGGGAATATCGTTGCGCGCGATGTGGCGCGCGAAACGCTCGGAGGATACGTCGAGCGGGCGGCCGGCGAACAGCGCCTGCGCGCACTTGCCGCAGGCCGGGTTGTCGGGCAGGCGTGCCTGGGCGAGCCGGTTGACGGCGTCGCACTGGGGGCAGACGATGTGGATCGGGTCGCTCACGGCGGCTCCTCGGTAGTTGGTGTCGGCGATATTCTAAGCCTTACCGGGCAAGGCCGCCGCCGCACCCGGCTCAAGCATGCGACGTGGCACCTTGCGCGCGCGTACAATCGCATTGAGCATACTTGCAAAATCACCAATGAAAAAAACGAATGACGGCTGCCCGCACTTGATCGGTTGCGCCGGCTGGAACATACCGAAGGAAGCAGCCGCTGCCTTCCCCGAGGCGGGCAGCCACCTCGAACGCTATGGCGCCGTGCTTCCGATGGTGGAAATCAACTCGTCGTTCTACAAGCCGCACCGCCCGCAAACCTATGCGCGCTGGGCCGAGAGCGTACCGCGCGACTTCCGTTTCGCGGTCAAGGTACCGCGCGCGATCACGCACGACGCGCAGTTGCGCGACATCGACGCGTCGCTGGCCCGTTTCGCAAGCGAGGTCGGCGAATTGAAAGACAAGCTCGGCTGCCTGCTGGTGCAGTTGCCGCCGAAATTCGGCTTCCACGACGAGACGGTGCGCGATTTCTTCCTGCGCCTGCAGGACTCCTTCGGCTGCATGATCGCCTGCGAGGGGCGCCACCCGAGCTGGTTCAGCGACACCGCTACCGAACTGCTGCGCGAGCGCGGCGTCACCCGCGTGATCGCCGACCCGGCGGCCGGCCAGCCGGGCCCGCACGTACCGACGACAAATGACGTCTACATGCGCTTGCACGGCGCGCCGCGGATTTATTACTCGTCGTACACGGATGCGTATCTCGCCGCACTGGTGCGCGAGCTGGAAGAGCACAAGGCCGCCGGGCGCACTGTGTGGTGTATCTTCGACAACACCGCGGCCGGCGAAGCCGTGCCGAATGCCCTCGACGTATTGCGTGCATGCCAGCAGGACCAGCGCGGCGCGCCCGTTTCAAGGTGATACTGGGGGCATGGCCACGGCGACGTTTCGCTTTTACGAGGAACTGAACGATTTCCTGCCGCGCGAGCGGCGCGGATCCACGTTCACGGTTGCGTGCGCGCGCGCCGCGACGACGAAACACATGATCGAGGCGCTCGGCGTCCCGCACACCGAGGTCGAGCTGATCCTTGTCAACGGCGAGTCGAGCGGCCTGGATCGCATACTGGTCGAAGGCGACCGCGTCGCCGTCTACCCGAAGTTCGAGACCTTCGACGTGTCGCCGCTGCATCAGTTAACGGAAATGCGCTGCGGGCAGGAACCATTGCGCCGCCTGCGCTTCGTGGCCGACGCCCACCTCGGCGGCCTGGCACGGCTGCTGCGCATGGCCGGCTTCGACACGCTGTACGACAACGCTTTCCACGACGACGAGATCGTCGCCATCGCTCTGGAGCAGCAGCGGGTCGTGCTCACGCGCGACCGCGAACTGCTCAAGCGCCGCAGCGTCTCACACGGTTGCTACCTGCACGCCATCAAGCCGGCGGCGCAGTTCCGCGAGCTGTACGAAAGGCTCGACCTGGCAGCGCTGGCCCAACCGTTCACCTTGTGCCTGCACTGCAACCTGCCGCTGCGGCCGGTTCCCAAGGCGGAGGTGCTCGCGCTGCTGCCGGAGTCGGTGCGCATCGAGCAGGATGATTTCAACACCTGCGACAGTTGCGGCCGCGTGTTCTGGAAGGGCTCGCACCACAAGCGGATGGCGGCGATGCTCGAGGCGGTGACGGTGGCCACGGGCGTGCCGGCTGCGGTAGAATCAGCGTTGGAAGCAACGGCGCCCCACATCCCAGGCTCTTAGCGTGAGCGAACACCTCCCCAACCTGCCGTTCCCGATCCGCGTCGAGTGCCCGCCCGGCGCCTGCGTCTGCGAGCGCGAGCGTCTGCTGGCCGAACCGGGCGCCGACGTGCGCCCGCTCGCGGTCGACCGCCGCCAGGAGCTGAACCTGATCGCGCGCATCGAGCGCGTCGACAGTTACGAGGACCTGCAACACGTGCAGGCGCTGATCCGCAAGAACGTCGGCGCCGAGTTGCGCATCGAACCCGGGCCGAACGAAGTGCGCACCATGCGCGGCATCATCATCGTGCTCGAGGAAAAGCCGGGCCTGTGCAAGAAGGTGCGGCAATCGGTGCCGGCGGCGGTGCGCAAACGCCTGCAGGAGCGGCCGGAGATTGCCTGGGCTATCCTGAATGCCAAGGACCTCTTCGGTTAAGAGCGCCTGACGGCAGCCCTCATGGCGGCGTTGCACGGTCTCGCCGTACTGGCGTGCTGTCTTCGACCGTGCGCCTTGCCCTGAGGGCTGTTGTCAGGCGCTCGCTTTTCAGATTTTGACGACGTACTTCAGGACGATGCCGACCAGCAGGGTCGCGGCCATCGCCAGCGACAGGGCGCCGTGCAGCACGTCGGAACCGATCGACACGTCGCGCGTCATCTCTTCCTTGCTGATCCTGGCGACCCGGCTCAGCACGACGGGACGCAGCAGGCCCTGGATGCCG
>JAQGLR010000325.1 GCA_028292765.1 Massilia sp.
AAGTGTCGGACGTGGCGAACGCCGTGCTGGACGGCACCGACGCCGTCATGACCTCGGCCGAGACCGCATCGGGCAAGTATCCGGTCGAGACGGTCGAGATGATGGCCGCGATCTGCCTGGAGGCGGAACAATCCGAATACAACAAGCTCGACGCCGACTTCCTGAACGTGCAATTCACCCGCATCGACCAGTCGATTGCCTACGGCACGCTGTTCACCGCGCACCACCTGGCGGTGAAAGCAATTGTCGCCCTGACCGAATCCGGCTCGACGGCACTGTGGATGAGCCGACATAACATCGACACCCCGATTTTCGCCCTGACACCGTCGCAAACGACGCAGCGCAAAGCCTCGCTGTACCGGAACGTGCGAGCATTCCACTTGCTGCAGGAAGGCAGCAGCCATGCCGTGCTGCGCAGGGCGGAAGAGCTGCTGATGAAAGAGGGCATGGTCAACCGTGGCGACACCATCGTCGTCACCTGGGGTTCGCCGATGGGCCAGGCCGGCGGTACGAATGCGCTCAAGATCGTAAAAGTGGGTGAATACGACCTGTACGACCTGTAAAGAATAGAAGAATTAAAGGCGGCTTCGCGTTGTCGAAGCTCTGACAGGAGAGCCAGAAACCGTAGCGAGCATCGCAAACGCGAAGTGTAACGCGCAGTAGGTTTATGGCTCTCCTGAAACGGTTTTCTTATTGTTTGGAGTACTACCATGGCACTCGTATCACTGCGTCAACTGCTGGACCATGCTGCTGAAAACGGCTACGGCCTGCCGGCGTTCAACGTCAACAACCTGGAGCAGGTGCAGGCCATCATGGCCGCGGCCGACGCCACCAACAGCCCGGTGATCATGCAGGCCTCGGCTGGCGCGCGCAAGTACGCCGGCGAAGCCTTCCTGCGCCACCTGATCGACGCCGCCGTCGAAGCCTACCCGCACATCCCGGTCGTCATGCACCAGGACCACGGCCAGTCGCCGGCGGTCTGCATGGCCGCGATCCGCTCGGGTTTCACTTCGGTGATGATGGACGGTTCGCTGGAAGCGGACGGCAAATCGGTTGCTTCCTACGACTACAACGTCGAAGTGTCGCGTGAAGTGGTGAAATTCGCGCACTCGATCGGCGTGACCGTCGAAGCCGAACTGGGCGTGCTCGGTTCGCTCGAGACGATGAAGGGCGACAAGGAAGACGGCCACGGCGCCGACGGCACCATGACCCGCGAGCAGCTCCTGACCGACGTGGCCCAGGCCGCCGACTTCGTTGCCAAGACCCAATGCGACGCCCTGGCGATTGCCATCGGCACCTCGCACGGCGCCTATAAATTCTCGCGTAAACCTACCGGCGACATCCTGGCGATCGACCGCATCAAGGAAATCCACGCGCGCATCCCGAACACCCACCTGGTGATGCACGGCTCGTCGTCGGTGCCGCAGGAGCTGCTGGCGATCATCCGCGAATTCGGCGGCGACATGAAGGAAACCTATGGCGTGCCGGTCGAAGAGATCCAGGAAGGCATCAAGCACGGCGTTCGCAAGATCAACATCGATACCGACATCCGCCTGGCGATGACGGCCGCGATCCGCAAATACCTGTTCCAGAACCCGGGCAAGTTCGATCCGCGCGACTACAACAAGCCTGCGCGCGAAGCGGCAACCGAGATCTGCAAGGCGCGCTACCTGGCGTTCGGCTGCGAAGGCATGGCCGGCAAGATCAAGCCGATCCCGCTGGACAAGATGGCAGAGCGTTACAAAGCCGGCGAGCTGGCCCAGGTCGTGAAGTAAAATAACGTGTCGAACGGGCTGCTGCGGCGGCCCGGTTTTCTTATCGGCGGACATGTTCCGCCGAGTTTGCTGAAGGCGGACTTGTTCCGCCGAGTTCATTACTCTGATAGCCCTTCTATGACCCCCCTCTACCAATCCACGATCCAGTCCCTGCCACTGCTCGGCCGCGGCAAAGTGCGCGACAACTACGCCGTCGGCGACGACAAGATCCTGATCGTCACCACCGACCGCCTGTCCGCCTTCGACGTCGTCATGAACCAACCGATTCCAGGCAAGGGCATGGTGCTGAACCAGATGAGCGACTTCTGGTTCGAGAAGCTCGGCCACATCGTGCCGAACCACCTGACCGGCGTGGCGCCGGAAAGCGTCGTGACGCCCGAAGAAGCGGAACAGGTGCGCGGCCGCGCGGTCGTTGCCAAGCGCCTCAAGCCGATCATGGTCGAAGCAGTCGTGCGCGGCTATATCATCGGTTCTGGCTGGAAGGATTATCAGCAAAGCGGCAGCATCTGCGGCATCGACCTGCCAGCCGGCCTGCGCCAGGCCGACAAGCTGCCGCAGCCGATCTTCACCCCGGCCGCGAAAGCCGACATCGGCGAGCACGACGAGAACATCTCGTTCGCCGACATGGAAAGCCGTATCGGGCTCGAGTTGGCCGCGAAGATGCGCGACATCTCGATTGCCCTGTACACCGCCGCCGCCGAATACGCGGCAACGCGCGGCATCATCATTGCCGACACCAAGTTCGAGTTCGGCCTGGACGACAACGGCGTGCTGCACCTGATGGACGAAGTGCTGACGGCCGACTCCTCGCGCTTCTGGCCGGCCGACTCGTATGCACCCGGCATGTCGCCGCCGTCGTTCGACAAGCAGTTCGTGCGCGACTACCTGGAAACCCTGAGCGACTGGAACAAGACCGCGCCGGCGCCCCACCTGCCGGACGAGGTCATCACGAAAACCCAGGCCAAGTACTTCGAAGCCATCGAACGCCTGACCGGCGAAAAGCTGAAAGCCTGAAGATGACGACGACGGATGAAGTAAAGGCGGCAAACCCGGCGAATGTGGCACATGCGCCGCTGGTCGGCGTGGTGATGGGTTCCTCGTCGGACTGGGACGTGATGCAGCACGCTTGCGTCGTGCTGGAGCAATTCGGCGTGCCGTTCGAGGCGCAGGTGATCTCGGCGCACCGCATGCCGGATGAAATGTTCGCCTACGCCGAAAGCGCGCGCGCGCGCGGCCTGCGCGCCATCATCGCCGGCGCCGGGGGCGCCGCCCACCTGCCGGGCATGATCGCCGCGAAAACCATCGTGCCGGTGCTGGGGGTGCCGGTGCCGTCCAAATACCTGCGCGGCGAGGATTCGCTGCTGTCGATCGTGCAAATGCCGAAGGGCGTGCCGGTGTCGACCTTTGCCATCGGCGAAGCGGGCGCCGCGAATGCCGCGCTCACCGCGGTGGCGATGCTCGCCGCCACGAACGATGCCCTGGCCACGCAACTCGAGCAGTTCCGCCTGGACCAGACCGCCGCCGCCCGGGCGATGATCCTGCCTGTCTGAATGTCTGAAAGTTTTATGAGTAGTTCTATGAGCACCGCTGCAAGTAATACCCCTTTGCTCCCGACCGCGAATCCGCCGACCTGGCTCGGCGTGATGGGCGGTGGCCAGCTCGGCCGCATGTTCACCCAGGCCGCGCAGGCGATGGGCTACAAGGTCGCCGTGCTCGAGCCGGCGCTTGACTGCCCGGCGGGCCAGGTGGCCGAACGCCTGGTCAACGCCGGTTACAGCGACAACATCGCCCTTGGCCAGTTGGCCGCGCTGTGCTCCGCCGTGACCACCGAATTCGAGAACGTGCCGGCCGACAGCATGAATTTGCTGGCGCAGGGCAGTTTTGTCGCCCCGGCCGGCGCCTGCGTGGCGATTGCACAGGATCGCATCCTGGAAAAGCGCTTCTTTGTCGACTGCGCACCGCAGTCCGGCGTGATGCCGGCGCCGCACAAGGTGATCGCCTCGCTTGACGACATCGACGCCATTGGCGACGAGCTGTTGCCGGGCATCCTGAAAACCGTGCGCATGGGTTACGACGGCAAGGGCCAGGTCCGCGTCAGCAGCCGCGAGGACGTGCGCGCTGCGTTCGAGGCGATGAAAGGCGTGACCTGCCTGCTCGAGAAAATGCTGCCGCTCGCTTATGAGGTGTCGGTGCTCACCGCACGCGGCGCGGATGGAGAGTCGGTGGTCTATCCGATCGCCGAGAACGTGCACCGCGACGGCATCCTGTTCACGACCACCGTGCCGGGGCCGAACGTGTCGCAAGAATGCGCCCGGCAGGCGCAGGATGCGGCGCGGGCCATCGTGGCCCAGCTCGGCTATGTCGGCGTGCTGTGCATCGAATTCTTCGTGCTGGAAGACGGCACGCTGGTCGTCAACGAGATGGCGCCGCGTCCGCACAACAGCGGCCATTACACGATCGACGCCTGCGTGACGAGCCAGTTCGCGCAGCAAGTGCGCGCGATGGCCAGGTTACCGCTGGGCGACGTGCGCCAGCATTCGCCGGCGGTCATGCTGAATATCCTCGGCGACGCCTGGTTCGAGGGCGAGACCCTGCGCGAGCCGGCCTGGGACCAGGTGCTGGCGCTGCCGGGCGCATTTTTACACTTGTACGGCAAGGACGACCCGCGCCGCGGCCGCAAGATGGGCCACCTGACCTTCGTCGCGCCGACCCTTGACGCGGCCCGGGAACAGTTGCGCGCCGCCTGCGCCATCCTGGGAATTGCACCGTGAGCAGCGTTGAAAACATCGATCCCGCCGCCATCGAGGGCGCCGCACGCGCACTCGAAGCCGGCGCGCTGGTCGCCTTTCCGACCGAGACCGTGTACGGGCTCGGGGCCGATGCCGAGAACCCGGCGGCGGTCAGCGCGATCTACGCCGCCAAGGGCCGTCCGCAAGACCATCCAGTGATCGTCCACCTGGCGCCGGAAGCCGATATCGCCCACTGGGCCTGCGAAATCCCGCCCGAAGCGCATGCGCTGGCCGAAGCGTTCTGGCCGGGGCCGCTGACGATGATTTTAAAACGCGCGCCGAACATTCCCGATGCGGTCAGCGGCGGACAGGACACGGTCGGCCTGCGCTGCCCGTCGCACCCGGTCGCCATTGCGCTGCTGCGCGCCTTCAAGGGTGGGCAGGGCGGGGTGGCGGCGCCCTCGGCCAACAAGTTCGGCCACGTCAGCCCGACGACGGCCCAGCACGTGCGCGACGAATTCGGCGCCGATGGATCAGTCGCGCTGGTGCTCGACGGCGGCGCCTCGCAGGTGGGCATCGAGTCGACCATCGTCGACCTGTCGCGCCTCGCCACGCACGGTCCGGTGCTGCTGCGCCCCGGACATGTCAGCGCGGAAGCGATTGCGGCCGTGATCGACCAGGTGCCAGGCGCACCGGACGCGCAGTGCGACCCGACCGCGCCGCGCGCCTCGGGCACGCTCGAATCGCATTACGCGCCGCATACGCCGGTGGCCATGCAGGACACGGCAACGCTGGCGCAGACCCTGGCGCGGATGCTGGAGGCCGGGCGCAAGGTCGCGCTGATTCATTATTCCGACCTGCCGGCGGCCCACGCCGCCGAGCGCCTGCCGGCCACGCCCGCAGGCTTCGCCCACGCGCTGTACGCGGCGCTGCGGGCGATGGACGGAAAGGGCGCCGACCTGATCCTGGTCGAGTCCCCGCCGCAAGACGGCGCCTGGCTCGGCGTCAACGACCGCCTGCGCCGCGCCGCGCACGGATCGACCGGAATCGTGCACGGCCTGCTCAATCGCGACGCGTCCGGTATGTAGGGTGGACGGGGGAATCAGTCCAGTGGACTGATTTCCCGTCCACGCGTTCAACGGTCGGGTGACCATCCGCAAACGCGTTCCTCGACGCTCACTCCCGACATAAGGCTTGCCTATCCACGGGACCACACCAATCCGCCGGATACGTCCCTGCTCTGCTGTTGATTTCCCGCCAGCGCCAAGAAAAATCGTCATCGTCTTGCGGCAAAGTCCAGATGCAATGAATATGATCGAGAAGCTGTCCCCAGGCGTCGATTGCAAAAGGGCGGCGTTGACCTACCCTGCATGTCTATTTTGCCCCACAGACCTTAACTGTTAAGACATTCCTCTACGGCAATGCTTGCTATAATTCCCGGCTCGCCACCCCTTGCCGCACGCCCTGTTGTTTGTGTTTGACGCACAACAATTAATTCATATACAAGCGGAAAGAACACTGGCATATTAGTTTTTAGATACGAATAGCACGGGCGTTCGTTTCACATAAAAATACCCAATTCCCTTCAGGAGACACAATGCGTCAAACGAAATTTGCACTCGCGCTGTTGGCCGCGGCTGCGCTTACCGCTTGCGGCGGCACCGGTAGCAGCGGTGGCGATCAGACACACGCCGTCAAGTTCAGCCAGCAGGTTACCTTCGGCGACAGCCTGTCGGACGTCGGCACCTATGCCGTCGGCGCCGTCGCGGCAGCTGGTGGCGGGCGCTTCACCATCAATGGCAACAATACCTCGGCGAATGCCGCCTACACCGGCCTGAACTGGACCGAAGTCCTGGCCGCCGAGCTGAAGCTGCCGGCGCCATGCGCCGCCCAGACCGGCCTGCAAGGCACCGACAGCGCGAATCCGGCACTCGACTTCAATGTCCCGATCGTCAACCACGCTGGTTGCTTCAACTATGCACAGGGCGGCGCCCGTGTCATCGATCCGATCGGACCGGGCAACCGCGCCGTCAAGCCTGAAGTAGGCCAGATGACCTTGCCGGTCGTGACCCAGGTCAAGAACCACCTGGCCCAGGCGGGCGGCAAGTTCAGCGGCACCGAACTGGTCACCGTCATGGCCGGCGGTAACGACGTGCTGATGCAGCTGGGCGCCCTGAGCGCCGCCGCCACCGCTGCCGGCACCGCTGCCGGCCAGAAGGCATTCCCGACCCTGCTCGTCGGCGGCCTGGTCCCGCTGGTGTCACCTTCCAACCTGGCCATCGCCCAGCAGACCATTGGCCTGGCGATCCAGAACGCAGCGGCGGCAGGCGGCAACCAGACGGCCATCGCCGGCGCCGCCGCGATGGCAGCGATCAACCTGGGCGCTTCGCCGGCGGCAGCGCAGACCGCCGCCAACAAGGCCGGCACCGACGCCGCGGCCGAAGGCGCCAGGGCCGGCGCCGCCTACGCTGCCCAGCAAGGGCCGGTCATGGTCGCCGCACTCGGCAAGGCCGGCGCCGACCTGGCCGCCATCGTCAAGGCCGAGCTGGTCGCCAAGGGCGCGAACTACGTGGTCGTCAATAACTTGCCGGACGTTGCCGGCACCCCGTCGGGCAAGGCGCAGAGCGCCGATACCCAGGCGCTGATCAAGGCCATGGTCGATGCATTCAACGCCCAGCTGAAGGCCGGCCTGGGCGACGACCCGCGCGTCATCTACGTCGACCTGTTCACGGTCAGCCGCGACCAGGTGACCAATCCTGCGCCTTACGGCCTGACCAACACGACTGCCAGGGCCTGCACGACCGAGTCGTCGCTGACCTGCACCAGCAAGACGCTGTCGGCTCCGGACGCGAGCCACTACATGTTCGCCGACGACATCCACCCGACGCCGTTCGTGTACAAGTTGGTCGCCCGTTATGTCCTGAAAGACATGGCCGTCAAGGGCTGGCTGTAAGATCCGAGAATAAAGTTCGCCACGAGCCCATCTGCAAGCAGTGGGACTCGTGGCTCTAATAAGAAACAGGAGAAATAATGAAAATACGCTTCAATAGCGCCGTGAAAATGCTGGTGCTTGCTTCCGCCATGGCCTGCGCCGCGGGCGCGTCGGCCCAGTCGGCCGGCCAATGGACCGCGAAGTTCGGCTTCAACGAGCTGACCCCGAAAGTCGAGAGCGGCAACATCTCGGCGCCGGCCCTGCCGAACACCAAGGCCGACGTCGAAAGCGACATCCAGCCGGTGCTGATCTTCGCCTACGGCCTGACCGACAACATTTCGCTCGAGGCCGCGCTGGGTACGCCCTACGAACACAAGATCGTCGGCGCGGGCGCGGTCGCCGGTGTCGGCGAACTGGGCACGGTCCAGGCACTGCCGCCGACGCTGTTCGCGCAGTACCGCTTCTTCGCCCCGAGCGCCACCTTCCGTCCCTTCGTCGGCATCGGCGCGACCTACGTCCACTTCATGAAAGCGCGCGGTTCGGGCAAGATGACCGCCCTGCTCAATCCAGGCGGCGAGCCGGTGACCTTCGAGATCGACAACAAGTTCACCTACACCGCCCAGCTCGGCGTGGCGGTGAACATCAGCGAGCGCTGGTTCGCCGACGTCACGGTCAACAAGAGCAAGCTGCGTACCGACGTGCACTTCTCGACCGGCCAGACCCAGCACATGAAGCTGGACCCGGTGGCAGTGGTGCTGGCCGTCGGCTACAAGTTCTAGGTTGAACTGAACGAACAAAAAAACCGGCAGCGCTTGCTAGCGCTGCCGGTTTTTTATTTTTTTCCTTATCAGTGCAGGCAGGACGCGTAGGCCGCGAAATGCTCGCCGCTCAGCGCGCGTTCGTACAGGAAGCCCTGGTAGGCGAAGCAGCCCGCCTGCGACAGCCATTCGCGCTGGCCCTGGGTCTCCACCCCTTCGGCGATCACCTGCAAGCCGAGGCTGCCGCCGAGTGCAATGATCGAGCGGACGATCGAGGCGTCGTTGCGGTCGGTGAGCACGTCGCGCATGAAGGAGTAATCGATTTTCAGCTGGTCCAGCGGGAGTTTGCGCAGGTAGGCCAGCGACGAGTAGCCGGTGCCGAAATCGTCGAGCGAGAAGGTGATGCCGAGGCGGCGCAGCGTTTCCATCGTCTCCACCGTGTGGGCGAAGTCGGTCACCACCAGCGTTTCCGTCAGCTCGAATTTGAGGCCGTGCGGATCGACGCCGGTGGCGGCCAGGATTTCCTGCGTCATCGCCACGAAATCGGGTTCGACGAACTGGCGCGCGCTGACGTTGACCGAGAGCGACAGGTGGCGCGTGACCGGGTTGCGCTGCCACTTCGCCAGTTCGACGCAGGCCGTGCCCAGTACCCAGCGCCCGATCTCGACGATCAGGTTGGTTTCCTCGGCTGTCTTGATGAATTCGGTCGGGTAGAGGACCTCGCCGCTCGGCAGGCGCCAGCGCACGAGCGCCTCGGCGCCGATCACGCGGCTGTCGTCGTCCAGCTGGGGCTGGTAGTTCAGGATGAACTCGCGGTTGCGCAGCGCGCGCCGCAGGCCGCTCTCGAGTTCCGAACGCGCCGTCCACTTGGCCTGCATCTCCGGATCGAAGAAGCGGAAGGTGTTGCGGCCCGCCGCCTTGGCCTGGTACATCGCGGTATCGGCCTGCTTCAGCGCCGACTCCACCGTGTCGACCGCGCCGCTGATCATCGTCACGCCAACGCTGGTCGAGACCGAATACGCGAAGTCCGCCAGCTGGAACGGCGCGCGCATCGCCGCCACCACCTTGACGGCCACGGTTTCGGCCTGCTTCGCCGCGGCGTCGAGCGTCTCTTCCTCCGGCTGCACCAGGATCACGAACTCGTCGCCGCCGAGGCGCGCCACCAGGTCGCTCTCGCGCACGCTGTTCTCGAGCCGGCGCGCGACGGCCTGCAGCAGCATGTCGCCGGCCGCGTGGCCATGGGTGTCGTTGAGCGTCTTGAAGTTGTCGAGGTCGAGGAACATCAGGGCCCCGAACTTGTGCGAGCGCGTGCTGCCGAGCAGGGCGCGGCGCAGGTGGTCGAGCAGGCTGGCGCGGTTCGGCAGTTCGGTCAGGGCGTCGAAATAAGCGAGCCGGTGGATGCGCGCCTCGTTGTGCTTGCGTTCGCTGATGTCGGTGCTGATCACGAGGATTTTCTGGGCCACGCCCGAGGCCGGATCGGCCGGCACCACGGTCCAGCGTGTGTCGGCCTGGATCAGGCTGCCGTCGCGCCGGTGCTGCAGCAGTTCGCCGGCCCATTCGCCTTCGTTGACGGCGTGCAGCCAGGCTTCGCTGTAGGCGGCGTGGCTGTCGCACAGCAGATCCTGCATGCGCTGCCCCGTGACCTCGTGCGCTTTCCAGCCGTAGAGGCGCTCGGCGCCCGCGTTCCAGTAGGTGATGCGCGAGCCCATGTCGATCACGAAGATGGCGTCGCGCGCCTTGTCCAGCAAGGAGGCCTGTTCCAGCGCCAGCAGGTCGGCGCGGCGCAGCACCGTGATGTCGGCAATAAAGCCTTCCAGCGCAGCCACGTTGCCGTGCTCGTCGTAGACGGCCGAGCCTTGCTCCCAGGTCCAGCGCAATTTGCCCGTGGCGGTGGTGATCCGGTAAGTGAGCTGGAAAGGGCGGCGTTCGCGGATGGCGGCATCCGTGTTGGCAGACACTTGCGCCAGGTCGTCGGGGTGGATCAGGCTCCGATACGTCATCGGGTGCTCGCCGGTGAAGACGGCGACCGGGTAGCCGGTCAGCTTCTCGACGCCGGCACTGAGGAACTCCATGGTCCAGTTGTCGTCGTTCAGGCAGCGGTAAACGACACCAGGCAGGTTGCTCAGCAATAGGTCGAGCGACAACGCGGAAGCGTCGTGCGACCGCAAGTTCGGCGATACCTGGTGGTCAGATGAGTGCATGTTCCGCGCGCTTGAGGTAGGTGGAACATCAGCAGGGCGATGCTTGATCTAATACACATGGTAACGCGAAATTTGTGCCAGATCGTTATAACAATACAAATTTTATTTCAGACGTTGTCAGAAAGATACGTGCCATCGATCGGCTGAGAATCGACTGGGAGCGGGCCGAGACAATAACGCCCACTGCCGCTCGCACGGTCAGTGGGCGCTAACATCAGGTAAGGCGTCAGAACGCGGCGATGCCGGTCTGGGCGCGGCCCAGGATCAGGGCGTGGATGTCGTGCGTGCCTTCGTAGGTGTTGACCACCTCGAGGTTGACCATGTGGCGGATGATGCCGAACTCGTCCGAGATG
>JAQGLR010000335.1 GCA_028292765.1 Massilia sp.
CGGGATGGCTGTCCGGTCCGGTATTGATCGTCCAGTATTCGCCGACGGGAAATTTGCTGAACGACCAGCCGAAGAGATTGCTATAGAAATCGATCAGCAATTGCGGATCCGAGGCGTGGATTTCGAAATGCACTGCACGTGACATGACGCTTCCTTTCAACGATTCGGCTTGCTTGTTATGTCGATCGATATGGCAGAGTCCCTGCCTTGGCGCACACCCCACCGCCAGGAAATCACATCTGCTGGAACAGGTGCGAGTGATTCCGGCTCACCTCAAGTTCGCCAGGGTAATTGCGCACCCTGAGCATCTGTCGCCCGCGGATGTCGCGCGAGACTTCGGCGATGGCGTCCACCCGTACCAGGGTCGAGCGGTGGATGCGCCAGAATTCGTCGGGGTCAAGCTCGTCGGCCAGTTCTTTGAGCGTTTTGCGGATCAGGAGTTCCGCCGTTGCCGTTTGCACCCGTGTGTATTTTTCGTCGGACTGGAAAAACAGGATCTCGCGCGTGCTGACCATGCGCAGGCTGCCGCCGACTTGCGCCTGGATCCAGCGCAGGTAGTTGCGTTTTGGTGCCGTGCCTTGCTGCAGCAGGCTGCCCAGTTGCGCGAGTTGGGCGCCGATGTCCTGGGGCGCCTGCGGCAAACGGCGGCGCAGGCGTTCGCAGGTGGTGGCGAGGCGTTCGGCGGTCACGGGTTTCAGCAGGTAGTCGATCGCGCCACCCTCGAAGGCGTCGACCGCGTATTGGTCGTAGGCGGTGGCGAACACGATATGGCAGCGGTTGTACAGCTGGCGCGCGGCCTCGATGCCGCCCATGCCGGGCATGCGGATGTCGAGGAAGGCGATTTGGGGCTGGTGGCGCGCGGCCAGTTCCACCGCCTCGATGCCGTTCGAGGCCATCGCGACGACGTCAAGCGCAGGCCAGACTTCGGCCAGGCGCGCGCGCAGCTGCTCGCGCATCGGCGCCTCGTCGTCGGCGATCAGGGCGGTCACTGCCATCACGCGTCTTCCATCATTTTGTAGGGGATGCGGACCGAGGCGCAGGCGCCGCCGCCGGGTGGCGCTTCGATGACCAGTTCAGCCTGGGCGCCGTAGAGCAGGTGCAGGCGTTCGCGGATGTTGGCCAGGCCGACGCCGTCGTCCGCATGCAGGTCGATGCCGACGCCGTCGTCGCAGACATCCACGATCAGCGTGGCGCCCTCGACGCGAGCCCGTACCGTAATGGTGCCGCCCTCGATCTTCGGCTCCAGCCCATGCTTGATGGCGTTCTCGATCAGGGTCTGCAGCATCATCGACGGGAAGGGGGAACTGCCGAGGAAGTCCGGCACCTCGAAGCGCACCGCGAGGCGTTCCTTCATGCGCGCCTGCATGATCGCCAGGTAGGCGCGCGACAGTTCGAGCTGCTTGCCGAGCGTGGCGCCGCCGGAGGCGCGCATCTGCGGCAGGCTTGACCTCAGGTAGGCGATCAGGTGCGCATGCACCCTGGCCGCCTCGGGCGGGTCGGTTTCGATCAGGCGGCCGATCAGGGCGAGGGTGTTGAACAGGAAGTGGGGCTCGACCTGCGCCTGCAGCGCGGCCATTTGCGCTTCGGTCAGGCGCCGCTCGAGGGTGGCGACGTCGGCCTTCAGGGTGGCGTCGCGTGCCACCAGCTCGGCGCGGCGCTTGCCGCCGGCCAGTACCTTGATGCCGAACGAAATGAGGATGTACCAGAACGCCGGCTCGGGCGTATTCACGATCGCGAACAGCACGAACACCAGCAGCCAGGTGATGGCCAGCTGGCGCCATGCGACGACGGCAAGCCAGTCGAAGAAGGCCCAGCCGAGCTTGGCCGCTTCCTGGAAGGCTTCGCGCATGAAGTCGATGGTCCGGTTGATCTGGCTTGCCTGCACCTTCAGTCTCCGAGCGGGGTGGTTTTGTCTTTGTTAATTGCCAGCAGCGCGTACTTGATGGCGAGGAAGATGGCAAACAGCGTCAAGGCCAGCGGAATGACGGTAATCGCGCAGGCCACCAGCACGGCAGCCAGCAGCAGGGCCGGCCATGGCAGCGCCGAGAAGGTGCGCAAGCCGCCGCGCAGGGTACGCAGGCAGGCCTGGGCGGCATCTTCGAGTTCGGCGGCGAAGGATTGGAAAGTCGTGGTTTTCATGCGTGTGCTCCTCGGGTGGGTGTGTCGATGGAGCTACTCTAGTCCTGCCGGGAAGCCGGCGCGAGCGTACTGCGACGAAGCGCGCATTTCATGGGCTGACCGGCAGGGCCGGGCGACGAACGGAGGCCGCCCGATCCTCCCAGTAACGCTTGAGCAGTCCGTAAAACGCGGTATCGGCCTTTTCGCCGTGCACGATCCATCTCTCCGGCATGGTGCCTTCCCGGCGAAAGCCGAGCCGTTCCAGAAGCCGGGCGGAGGCGTCGTTGCGCGGGTCGATGTCCGCTTCGATGCGGTTCAGGTCGAGCGGGCCGAAAGCGTGCCCGAGCAGCGCTTCGAGCGCCTCGCCGGCGAAACCGCGTCCCCACCAGGCGCGCCCCAGCGCATAGCCGAGTTCGCAGCGCCGGTTCTGCCCGAAAAAGCCGCGCAGGTTGCAGATGCCGATCAGGGCGTCCGTTTCGGCGAGGGCGATCCCGTAGCGGACGATGTTCCCGCTTGCAATGTCCTGCCGGGATTCTTCGATCATCTGTGCAGCCTGTTTTACGTCTGTCCATGCCGCACGCGACCAGAAGCGGACGACTTCAGCGTCGGAAAAAATGTCGAACAAGGCTGCGACGTCGCCGCTCCTGAATGGACGCAGCGTCAAGCGCGCGGTATGCAGGATGGGCGGCGAATCGGGCATCACGGTCTCCGGTCAGGTCAGGGTCGTCTTACCCAGCATGGCTGAGTTTGCGTTAGATCAAAGGTGTTGGCAGTCTTGTACTGGACGTTAGTCCAGTGCTTTAGCATTGTCCAGTTATCGCTGTCGACTTCGCATATACGCGAAATGATATGACGGCATCACGGCCTGCGTTTATATTACCGGATCGGCACTGATCTTTTGCATTTTTGCAACACGTGGCAAACGCTCCGGCCGGGCCTGGCGCCGGCCCGCTTTACATTCGCGGCGCGGGCGCGCACATTGCCATGATGCTTAGTCGTTGTGCCTTCGGTCCAAACATGGCTGCAAACAAGGGAGAGCCCGCATGAACGAGTCCAGACCCCAGTCGATGTCCGCCTTCTGGATGCCTTTCACGAACAACCGCGACTTCAAGGCCAGTCCGCGCCTGCTGGTCTCGGCCGAAGGCATGTACTACAAGGACGTGGACGGCAACCAGATCCTCGACGGCACCGCCGGCCTCTGGTGCGTGCCCTGCGGGCATGCGCAGCCGAAGATCGTGAGCGCGGTGCGCGAGATGGTCGGGCAGCTCGACTTCGCACCGACTTTCCAGATGGGCCATCCGGCCGCCTTCGATCTGGCCGAGGGCTTGATGGACTACACCGGCCACAAGTTCGGCCACGTGTTCTATACCAGTTCCGGCTCCGAGGCGGTCGACACCGCCCTCAAACTCGCGCGGGCCTACCACAAGGCGCGCGGCGAGGGCGGGCGCACCCGCCTGATCGGCCGCGAGCGCGGCTAACAT
>JAQGLR010000367.1 GCA_028292765.1 Massilia sp.
CGCGGCTGGCCGCTCGAGCTGACGCTGGCGCGCGCCAACGAGTTCGCGGGCGCGATCTGCGCGATTTCCGGCGCCGTGCCGCGGGATTTGGGGTTTTACGACAAGTGGATGACGCGCTGGCGTTAAAACCCGAAACTCTCGCCCACCCCCAGCAGCGTCGCGATCCCCAGGCCCGCAAAAATCAGGGCCGCAATCCCGTGCACCAGCGCGAGCGGCACCTTGCCCGCGATGCGCTCCCCGAAATACACGGCCGGCACGTTCGCCAGCATCATGCCCAGGGTCGTGCCGGCGACCACCATCGCCATCTCGCTGTAGCGCGCGGCCAGGGCCACGGTCGCCACTTGGGTCTTGTCGCCCATCTCGGCGACAAAAAAGGCAATCAGCGTCGTCATGAACACGCCGAACCGCGCCAGCGAGGCTTCGGTTTCATCGATCTCGTCGGGGATCATCGTCCACACCGCCATGGCGAGGAAGGACAGGCCGAGCACCCAGCGCATCACGGATGGTCCGAGCAGCTCGCTGACGAGGGCGCCGACGGCGGCGGCGAACGCGTGGTTCAGCAGGGTGGCGACAAAAATGCCGAGCACGATCGGCAGCGGCCGGCGAAAGCGTGCGGCCAGGAGGAAAGCGAGGAGCTGCGTCTTGTCGCCGATTTCAGCGAGGGCGACGATGCCGGTTGCGACGAGAAAGGCATCCATAAGGGGCGCAAGGGCGTAAGAGCGCAAAAGCGCGGATCATAGCAGAGTCAGGGCGGCGGCAGGATGCCAATACGTCTCGAAAAACAGCGCAGGACGGATCGCTTTCCCGCCCATCCCGAGCGTGCTATTCTGCTCGCGCCCTCCGCTCAGCCTTGCACACCACGACATGAACACCAGCATCCTCCTGCGCGCCAGCGCCTGCGCCATCCTCGGCCTGTCCTGCGGCGCCGCCCTCGCGCTCGACCCATTGAGCCATGCGAACTACGACCAGGTCAAAACGCGCGCCCTGCACCTCGACCTGAAGGCCGATTTCACGAAGAAGACGCTGTCCGGCCACGCCGAACTGACCCTCGACTGGTTTGATAAGTCGGCGCGCCGGCTCGACCTCGATACGCGCGACCTGGCGATCTCGCAGGTCGAGGCGGTCGACGCGCGCGGGCGCTGGGCGCCAGTCAAGTACACCCAGGGCAAGTTCGACGCCGAGAAGGGCCAGGCGCTGCACATCGAGCTGCCAGGGCAGGCGCCAAAGGTGCGCATCCACTACCGCACCGCGCCGACCGCCGGCGCGCTGCAGTGGCTCAACCCGGCGCAGACGCTGTCGGGCAAGCGCCCGTTCATGTTCAGCCAGTCGCAATCGATCAACGCCCGTTCCTGGGTGCCGGTGCAGGACACGCCGTCGGTGCGCTTCACCTATAGCGCCCGCATCGAGGCGCCCGAAGGCTTGCGCGTCGTGATGAGCGCCGATAACGACCCCGGGGCGACGGGCAAGGGTGGCTGGAAGTTCACCATGCCGCAGCCGATTCCGTCCTACCTGCTGGCGATCGGCATCGGCGAACTCGAAGCGCGCACCCTGGGCGGCCGCACCGGCGTCTACGCGGAACCGAAGCGCATCGACGCCGCCGCACATGAATTCGCCGACACGGAGAAGATGATCGCCGCCGCCGAATCGCTGTACGGCCCCTACCGCTGGGGGCGTTACGACATGCTGGTGCTGCCGCCGTCGTTCCCGATCGGCGGCATGGAAAACCCGCGCCTGACCTTCCTGACCCCGACCGTGATCGCGGGCGACCGCAGCCTGGTCGACCTGGTCGCGCACGAACTGGCGCACAGCTGGTCGGGCAACCTGGTGACCAACGCCTCGTGGAAGCACTGGTGGCTGAACGAGGGCGTCACCACCTACGTCACCACCCGTATTCTCGAGGTGCTGTACGGCGAAGAAGTGGCGACCATGAACCTGCAGCTCGAGCAGGAAGAAGCGATCGAGTCGCTGAAAGACCTGCCGCTGGCGAAGCAGGCTCTCATTACGCGCGACCCGGACACCGGCTCCGCCACCTACACCGACGAAGGGCTGGCCTATCCGAAAGGCGCCTGGCTGCTGCGCACGCTCGAACAGCGCGCCGGCCGCGCCGTGTTCGACCCGTTCCTGCGCGGCTGGTTCGACACGCACGCATTCCAGAGCGTCACGACCGAGCAGTTCGTCACCTATCTGCGCACGAACCTGCTGGCGAAGCATCCGAAGGTGATGAGCGACGCCGAGCTCGACGAATGGCTGTACGGCCCGGGTATCCCTGCCAGCGCACAGTATGCGAAGTCGCCGCGCCTCGTCGCCCTGGACGCGACCACGGCGGCCTGGCTCAAGGGGGCGCTGCCGACGGCGAGGCTCGACACGAAAAGCTGGACTGCCAACGAGTGGATGAAGTTCCTGAACGATATCGACAACAAGGCCGACGCCAGCCGCCTGAAGGAGCTGGACATGGCCTTCGGCCTGGCCAAGACGCGCAACAACGAAGTGGCCTTCCGCTTCTACCGCGCCGCGGTGCATGCCGGCTACCGCGACATCCAGCCGCAGCTCCAGAGCTTCCTGATGAGCGTGGGCCGGCAGCGCTTCGTGGTGCCGCTGTACGCCGGGCTGCGCGCGAACCCTGCGGACCGCGCCTGGGCCGAGGACGTGTACAAGGCGGCGCGCGAGCGCTACCATCCCGAGACGCAGGGCAGTGTCGACAAGCAGATGGCAGCACCAACGACGAAGTAACTACATTAAAGGAACCGAAGAGTGCAGCAGATGAAACGCATTGCAGCCGCGATCCTGATCGCGTTCACCGCCGCCGGCGCCCAGGCGCAGGCCCCTGTAGTCAAGACCGCAGCGCCAGCCGTCGGGCCAGCCGCGGCCCCGGCATTCGACCTCGAACAGGACGTCACGCGCGTCATGAAGGCCTTCGACGTGCCCGGCATCGCGATTGCCGTCGTCAAGGACGGCAAGGTCATCGCCGCGCGCGGCTTCGGCGTGCGCAAACTCGGCGAGCCGGCCAAAGTGGACGGCCAGACCCTGTTCGAGATCGCCTCGAACTCGAAGGCGTTCACCGCCGCCGCGCTGGCAATGCTGGTCGACGAAGGCAAGCTGAAATGGGACGACCCGGTCGTCAGGCACCTGCCCGACTTCCAGATGCACGACCCCTACGTCACGCGCGAAATGACCGTGCGCGACCTGCTGGTGCACCGCAGCGGCCTCGGGCTGGGTGCGGGCGACCTGCTGTGGTGGCCGACGACGAATTTCAGCACCGACGAGATCATCGAGCGCCTGCGCTACGTGAAGCCGGCGACCAGCTTCCGCAGCAGCTATGCCTACGACAACCTGCTGTACATCGTGGCCGGCAAGATCATCGCGCAAAAGTCCGGTAAATCCTGGGGCGACACGGTGCGCGAGCGCATCCTGACCCCGGTCGGCATGCACGCCACGACCACCAGCCTGCGTGAAAATGCCGGCAACCCGAACACCTCGAACGCCCACAGCAAGATCAACGGCCGGATCGCCGCCGTCAAATCGATGCCGGTCGATAACGCGGTCGGGGCCGTCGGCATCAACACCAATGCCGAGGACATCGCGCGCTGGATGAAGGTACTGCTCGACGGCGGCCGGGTCGAAGGCCGGATTGACCCCACCACGGGTGCGGAGCGCAAGGAGCTGCGCCTGTTCAGCGAGGCGCAGTCGCGCGAGATGTGGACCGCGCAGACGCCGATGAAGATCAACACCCCGAAGCCGCCGCTGGCTGCGACGAAACCGAACTTCTTCGCCTACGGCCTGGGCTTCCAGCTGCGCGACTACAAGGGCCAGCTGGTGGCCATGCACGGCGGCGCCCTGCAGGGCTTTTATTCGCGCGTGCTGCTGGTGCCGGAGTCGAAACTGGGCGTCGCGATCCTGACCAACGCCGAGAGCGGCGGGTCGCTCAACGCGCTGCAGTACCGCCTGCTCGACCAGTACATGACGGGCGCCGCCCCAACCGACTGGATCAAGGCCATCGCCGACCTCGAACACGAGGCGCACGAGAAGGAAAAGGCGCGCCTGAAGGGAGCGTCCGCCACGCGCGCGGCCGCATCGAAACCCGCGCTGGCGCTGGCAAGCTACGAGGGACAGTATGAAGACCCGTGGTACGGCGCCATGCAGATCAAGCGCGGTCCCGGCAACAAGCTGACCATGTCGTTCACGCGCACGCCCGACCTGACCGGCGAAATGGAACACTTCCAGCACGACACCTTCATCGTGCGCTGGAAGGAGCGTAACTTCAACGCCGACGCCTACGTGACTTTCGCGCTGGACCACGACGGCAGCATCGAGCACGTCAAGATGAAGGCGGTGTCGACCGAGACCGACTTCAGTTACGACTTCCACGATTTGCTGTTTACGCCGGTGAAGACGAAGACGAAGCTGTAATTAAAAGAACGGAGCCATCGGCTCCGTTTTTCGTAGGGTGGGCACTCCGTGGCCACGCGGTAAGGGCGCGTGCGATTCCGCTGGCCTTGGCGATTCGCTCCGCGCCGCCGGCCTTGCCCGGTTGCGCGTCCTACTCCAACCGCATCCGCTCCGCCTCCACTGTTCCACCCCAATCCGCCGCGTACACGCCTTCTCGCACATACCGGTGAAACGTCGAAAATGGCCACGCCGCCGCGCTTTCGGCATGCCCGTGCCGCACCGGATTGAAATGCACGTAATCCGCAAGCTGTTCGAAATCCCGTTCGTCGTGCATTTCATGCTCGTCAAAACGACGCTGCCAAATCGTTGAATCGCGATGTTGGACACGCGGAGCGGATCGGCGCGTAGCACGGGATCGGCCGTCGATGAAACGACAGCAGCGTGAAAAAACAGGTAGGGCCCGTGTGGGCGCGGCGGTAGCGGGGCATGCTGCGCGCATTGTAGAGAATGCGCGCAGCCGTTCGTTACGAGTCAGGGATGATCATTGAGATGCGCCAACGGGGCGCGGACATGAGAGGCGTCGACCGTTTCGTAGACGCATCGTTCCGCGTGGGCACGGAGTGCCCACCCTACTTCACGAACTTCAGCGTCATCCGGTCGCTCTCGCCGATCGCCATGTATTTCTCGCGGTCCTTGTCCTTGTTGGCCAGGACCGGCGGCAGGGTCCAGACGCCTTTTTCGTGGTTCGCCTGGTCCTTCGGGTTGGCGTTGACCTCGGAGCGGGCGGCGAGCTTGAAGCCGGCGTTTTCAGCCATCTTGATCACGTAGGACTCATGCACATAGCCGCTCGAGGCTTTCGCGTCCTGCGGCATCGCGGCCGGCAGGCGGTGGTCGACCACGCCCAGCACGCCGCCGGGTTTCAGCACCTTGTGGATTTCCTTGAACGTCGTTTTCACGGCCTCGTCGCCGGCGCCGACCCAGTTGTGCAGGTTGCGGAAGGTGAGCACCATGTCGACGCTGTTCGCCGGGGCGATGTCGTAGCGGGTCGGCGGCTCGAAGATGCTCGGGACCACCTTGCCGTACAGCGCCGGGTTGGAATCGAGCTTCTTCCTGAAGGCCGTGCCGTAACGCTTGCCCGGCTCGATCGCTTCGCCCGCGCCGATCAGCTTGCCCTTGTCGCGCAGGTAGGGCGCGAGGATCTCGGTGTACCAGCCGCCCGACGGCGCCAGTTCGACCACCGTCATGTTCGGCTTGATCCCGAAGAAGCTCAGGGTTTCGTACGGATGGCGGTATTGGTCGCGGGCGGCGTTGCTTGCGCGGTGCTCGCCGGCGATGGCGGCTTTCAGGGCGTCGTCGGCCTGTGCGGCGCCCGCAGCGCCCACAGCCAGCAGCGTGGCCAGGATCAGTCGTTTCATGAAGTCTCCGTTCGTTGGTGTGGTCGCGGCACGGGCTCGCCCTTGCCGTCGCGCCTGATGATCGAACAAGCAACAGGTCGAGTCAAGCGAAGTCTTGTATGGACGGTGCTGTCAGCGCACTACCACAGATACCGTATTTATACTTTGCGCTAGTGCAAATATTGCCTATTCAAAAGCGTAACTTGCTGCTAATGTTTAGCGGTTTGCCGTCCGGTTCCCAGGGCGGACAATGCGGGTCTACATATCAATACGCGGCAGTGCCGTGTGCGCGCCGCCCCAAGAAGCAGGTTGAATTCAGGAGACACCATGGAACGTCGTACCTTTCTCAACATCAGTACCCTGGCATTCGGATCGATGCTCATCCCGGTCGCCGGGCGCGCCATCGCCGCCGAGGAACTGCTCAGTACAATGGCCTTATCGGCCAAGAAGGCCTTGGCCGATACCGCGCTGAACGCCGCCACGAAAGCCGGCGCATCGTATTGCGACGTGCGCATCGGCCGCTACCTGAACCAGTTCGTGACCACGCGCGACTTAAATGTTGAAAATGTCGTGAACACCGAATCGGCCGGCGTCGGCGTGCGCGTGATCTGCAACGGCGCCTACGGCTTCGCTGCCACCTCCGACATGACTCCGGACGGCATCGCCAACGCGGCGCGCCAGGCCGTGGCCATCGCCAAGGCGAATGCGAAACTCCAGACCGAACCCGTGCGCCTGGCGCCGGTGAAGGGCGTCGGCGAAGTAAGCTGGGCCACGCCGTACAAGAAGGACTGGCGCACGGTCCCGATCAAGGACAAGGCCGACCTCCTGATCGCCGCCAACAAGGCCGGCATGGACGGCGGCGCGAACTTCATGCAGTCGATGCTGTTCCAGGTGAACCAGCAAA
>JAQGLR010000379.1 GCA_028292765.1 Massilia sp.
CGATTACATCGAGATGTTTTACAATCCGAAGCGCCGGCATAGCTTCAGCAATGACATGTCACCGGTCGAGTACGAAAAACAGTATTTTCAGCGGCTCGCGAGTGTCTAGAAAACTCGTGGCGATTCAAATCCACTTTCGCCATATACATATGTCTTGTCGGGCATAGTTTTTCGAGCGTTCGAGTAAGCGTCCAGTACAGTTTGGCGCACCAGGCTATGAACGTATGTTCGGCCCAATCGAACGCCTATCATGCTGTAGGCAATGAAATTTTTGCCTTGGGCCGGTAACTGCACACCGTCGGAAAGCCGTCCATTGCCGATAGTGCCGTAACAGGTACTTGCACTCGCTAGACATGGTATGCACAACGCGAGCACAGAAGCTAAAAGGGGTGCTTGATCCGATAAAATTTTCATGAAAATTTGCCTTGCTCGTGGGGCAAGCCAGCAGGGATCGTGTGCATCTTCAGGTACGCGACGTGCTGGGCATAGGCGTAGACCCCGGTCACAGTGGCGAGCGATTCACCCACAAGAGTGAACCAATGGCGAAGAGACGGCATGGCTGGATAAGGGTTCGGAACGCGGTGAACGTGCGGTAGCGATGGAATCAGTAGCTCGGCGGGCCGTCCGACTCGGGCTCGATGGCGTCCTGGATGCCCTTCCACGCGGGTAGTTCCGCAGGAGGTAGCGGCAGCACTTGATCCAGCCGAGTCAGTTTCAGATCTGGGTTGATGTCCAGCGCTTGGGATATCTGCTCGTACCTTTTTGAACGCTCGGGATCAGGCAATATTTCAAGCGCTTTGAGTGCAGCCTGATCCTGTTTGTCGCGTGAACTCCATTTCTCGGTGTCGAACATAAGCATCAATGCTGCTGCGGAGGGCTCGCTCCCGAGCCTCGTCCCCGCCTGGTAATACTCAACAGCCTTTGCGAAATTATTGAAGACTTTAGCTGTCACTGCAAGATCGTGAGCCGCAGCACCGTGGCCCTGTCTATACGCGCACATCACCATCGCTTCCTCGGCATCGCGGCGTTCGGCCTTCAGATAGGCTCCCGCCAGAGCCATCTGCGCTTCCGGACTGCCGAGCTCCGCCGCTTTCACGTAATAGGCCCATGCGATCCGTTCATCTTGCGCAGCGCCGCCGTAGCCGTGCTCGTGTGCGACACCGAGATCGTAGTACCCCCAGGCCTGGCCGGCCGCGACGGCCCGGCGCACGATCTCGACGGATTTGTCCAGATCGATATCAAGCACGTGGTTGGTGTCGAGGGGGCCTAGGCCGGACCGGTAGAAGTGGGCCATCAATGCACGCGCTCCCCAGTCGCCTTGATTTGCGGCGGACTGCACGTCGTGAAGAATGCTGATGAATTCCTGACGCGTCAGCTGCCATGCGATCTTGGTGCGCCACCGCTTGCGTGCATTGATGTAGAGCCGATAGGCGGCCTGGTCACGGGTTCGCGGCATCGTGTCCTTCCACCGTCCGCAGGTCGGGACCGGCCCGTTCACATCGAACGCCTGCAAACCAGGGGGTATCGTGTGCATCTTCACATACTCCAAATGTTGTTGTAAAAAATAAGCGCTGGTTGCGAACACAACCGAGGCGCTAGCTATCAAGACCCAGCGGGGAAGCGGGCGTCGCATGTCAGATCACCGGCGCACCGGGCTGTCTGTCGACCTGGAAAGTGGCGATCTGGCCCTTCAAGGGCTGGCGATTCGCCATCGCTTTGGTGTTGTCGCCCATCAGCGTCAGCCAGTCCTTGAATGTTTTTCCCATATCGCCGAACTGCGCTGGCCCCTCGTCGTTGGTGCATTGTTTGAACAGCTTCTTGCGCAAGTCGAAAGCCACATCCATAGCCTGGCTGAGCAGATTCAGCTCGCTGTCGAGGGCCATGCTGCGCACGTTCAGGTTCGCCGACCCCACCGTGAAAGCAGCGTCGTCGACGATCGCCACTTTGGCGTGGATGTACGTCTCTTCGTAATCCTTCGTGGATTGCGGCTGCGCGGCGCCGCTCCACATCGACCCCATGAGCGCCTTGATCCCTCTTTCGGCTAACGCCTCGGCCGTAATCGGCATCTTCGTCTTACCCCCCATTGCCTTCGCCACCGTTTCCTGGTGCTCGACCTTCATAGTGTCACTGCGCCCTAGCTGCCTGGCGATGTCATAGGTCGCCAGGTCCATGCCATTGGACTCGGGTGTCGAGGTCAGGATGAACACGTAAATCGGCTTGATGTAGCCTGCTTCGCGCAGCTTCGCCACACATGCGTTCAGATGGGTAACCCAGTCCTCGTACTGGATGTACTGGTTCTGGATGAAGATGTAATGCTCGGTGAGCCGGGTCAGGTTGGCGTAGCATTCCTTGATCGATTTTTCCTTGTAAGCCGGGTAGGTGCGCATGAGCTGGGCGCTGTGCTGACCGCCTCGCAGGATGAAATCGGCCGCCTTGATGTGCTTCCTGCTTTGCACGAGCGCAGGCACGCTCTCCGGCTTCTTGTCAATCGCCCTGGCCACCGCGAGTGTCGCCTTGACCATCAAGCCCGGCGGCGTCATCCAGAGCGCATTCATCAAGGTTGAAGTGGCCGCCTGGGCTTCCGCCCAGCCGTAGCAGAAATTATGATTCAGGTCGCATAAAACAGGGCCGCGTACCCGCAGCGAGACGTCCTGGTAGGGTTTGGCGGTAAAGGCGTATTCGTTTGCGAATTCAGCGAGTCGCGCTGTCTTTCGTCGCCCCGGCGGTTGTCCACCCAGGTACGGCCTCATTTGTTGATCGTAGAGGTCGCCCGCTTCGTCCATCACGTTGGCCAGCTGGCCCACCGCCTCCGCCGGATTTTTCTTGTAGAGGGTTTCACGGCGCGCATCCTGGAAGCGATGCTCGACCGTGTCCCAGAAGTCGGTCGTCGAGTTATGCCCCATTACGTAGCCGACGGCGCGGTCAGGCGTCTCGTAGTCGATCAGCACCATTTTCTGGTGGTGCGTGGGGTAGATGGACCCGATGGTGCCCATGAAGCTGCTCTTGTAGTTCTCGTCCTCGAGCGCCGGCCCCCGAAGCTTGAGCGCGACTTCGCGGACCTGCAGGGTGATGTTTGGTACCTTACCCGCGATGACTTCGTCAAACCATTCGCGGTTGTACTGGTCGTGCGTTTCACCGAAAAACCCGCCGTAGCCTCCGATCGTCGGAATGCGGCCGCCATAGTAGCCCGGGTTATTTTTTACATGGTAGTAAGTGGCGGCATCGTCGTGCCAGAGGAGCAGACGCACCACAACCGGATTGTCCTTGCGCGTCGCGAGCTGCTTGAGCAGCTCGCCGTAGCGCATCCCGTCTTCGGCTCCGCCATTCCGTACCAGCACCATGCCCGGATCGAATCCCCAGGTGATGATGTCCACGCTGCGTTGGGCCTTGAGCAGATCGTCTCGTATGCTCTGGAACAACTCCTCGCCGCAGATGAGCGGTTCGATGCAGCAGGCGTGGCGGGGCGGGTAAGTGCCGTGCTTGCTGGTCCTTACCCACCAGGGTTTGGACAGGCACTGGTACGGGCCAACGGTCTTGTTGTAGCTGAGTTTCTGTTTGTACAGCCCAGCATTCTCGTCCATTCCCATTTGCTTCCTTTCAAATCAAGACGGTAGCCGCCTGCCGCTGCGGTAAGTCAGGCGCGGTCGCTGGACCACGGGTTGGCATCGATCCTGTCCTGGTCCAGGGATACCTCGTCCTCGGACAGGAGCCCGCCAGGGTTCTCGTAGCCGTGGTATCCCACGCCGGCGTTTATTTCGTGTTGCCCGGCATAGTCGCCCGCCACGATGTCGAAAGACTGGCCGGTCGGGAGCTCGACCTTGTACTCTGCGGTAGCATCGAGCTCGTGCGCGAACTGGATGTTCCCCTTGTCGTCGATTTTCCCCTGCTCGACCATTGCACCGTCCTTGAACAGTTTGAAGGGAAGGCCGGCACTAGTTCTCCCCGCGGTCTCGGCGTGGCTGCCCATGTGGAGTGCGGCGCGGCCCTTGCGCAGTACATCGGCCACAGGAGGCATCTTGAAGGCCATCTCCGCGTTCTTTGCATTGACCAGGCTGTGGTGCGCAGCGTGCGCGACGAAGTTGCCATTGGTGCCGTGTTCAATGCCGCCTGCGGCGAATTTCACGTAACTGCCGCCGCCGTTAATGACGACCTCTTCTTTGGCACTGATCGTGATTCGGTTGGCCGTCTGGGTTATTTCCAGCTTCGCCAGCAGCTTGATGTTGTCCGACAGTGCCTGCAGGTCGATGTCGCCGGCTGCGGCGACCATCTTCATGCCGGCCTTCTGGACAAACAACCGAAGCGACTGGCGGACGCTGGCAAAGAAATGCGTACCGACAGCCAGGGACAGATTTTTGCCGGTTGTGAGAGCCGTGTGGCGGTCGCTGGCGATATGGGTATCGCCGGCAGTCGTCGTCGCTATACCGGCTGCACTGGCCACGACCAGGTGCGGCTTGGCCAGCTCGGGAAAGCTGCCCGCTTTTGCATCCGGCCCCTTGACCGAGTCGTTCTGTGCTTGCAGGACCGCAGCAATGTCGTCCTGGTTGTCGACTGCCTCCTGTGCGCCGTTCTTTTGCGCGATCTCCGTCAGCAGTTGATGCTGTTCGGCGGCGAGAGCCAGGCGGCGCGAGGTCTCGCCCATATCCTTGATCGGCCCGCGCCCCGCCTGCCGCGCTTCGGTCGTGACCAGTAGCCCCTTGGCGGCGCGCGCCACGCCATGGCCATCGGTGCGCAGTTCCCACCCTTCGCCACGGGCATCCTTGCGGCCGGCATTGTCCTCGATGCGCGTGATGTGGCCGAGCGACAGCTGACTGCACTGGTGATCGCTTTTCAGCTGGGCTTGGATCATCTCCTTGGTGTCGTCGAGGACGAGGTGATTGCCGCGCGCTCCGCCGCCCAGTTCCCGGCTGCGCAGGCCGGCGAGCGGCTGCTGCTCCGGCAGCGACCACGGCGGCATGTGTGTTTGGTTATAGAGCGCCCCGAGTACGAGCGGATGGTCAATATTCCCGTTCGGGTAGACGACGGTCACTTCCTCACCGACGCGCGGCAAGCGGATCTGCCCGAATTCGCTGCCGGCCGCCGGCGTCATTACCCGGATCCA
>JAQGLR010000381.1 GCA_028292765.1 Massilia sp.
ACTCGAGTATGTCGACGCCGGCACCATAGCGCGCGCCATGCTCGACCGCCGTAGCGCATAATCGTCTTGACAAGAAACCCGGTAGCCCGAAGCGGCGATTAGCCGTTTGCGTGTGCTCAATCCGCACGATCGGCCCGCTGCTATCGTGGCCCAATTCAAGCGGACCTGCGAGCATGCACTTAGTCGATATCACGATGTTCTACGCCGCCGAAGGCAACGGCGTGAGCACCTACCTGAATGCCAAGGCGCGCTGGCTGGCGCGGCACAGCCGCGTAAAACATACCATCCTCAGTCCGAATGTCGACAGCGGCGGTGAAGCGCCGGCCCTGGTGCGCGTACCCGCGTTCGCGCTGCCCGGCATTAACGGCTTTCGCATGCCGACCTCGGTGCGCGCGCCAACGAAGCTGCTGCGCCAGGCGCGGCCGGACATCATCGAGGTGGGCGACGCCGGCCACAGCGCCTGGGCGGCACTGAAAATGCGGCGCCGCCTGGGCGTGCCGGCCATTGCCTTCTACCATTCCGACCTGCCGCGCCTGGTGCGCCCCCGCTTCGGCCAGACGGCCGAGGGTGTCACCTGCAAATACCTGAGCCACCTGTACCGCCAGTTCGACCTCGTACTCGCGCCGAGCCGCGTGATGGTCGAGCAACTGCACCAGATCGGCGTCCACGACGCGCGCCACCAGCCGCTCGGCATCGATTCGAGCGTGTTCCACCCGTCGCGCCGGGTCGAAACCCTGCGCGCGCACCTGCGCCTGCCCGAGAACGCCCGGCTGCTGGTGTACGCCGGACGCTTCACGGCCGAGAAAAAACTGCCGCTCCTGATCGATGCGGTGCGCAAACTCGGCCGGCCCTATCACCTGGTCATGGTCGGCGGCGGGCTCGAGCTGCCGCGCTACCCGCAGGTGAGCTACCTGCCGTTCAAGCGCAACCAGCGCGAGCTGGCGCGCCTGCTGGCCAGTTGCGACGTGCTCGTGCACCCGGGCGACTGCGAAACCTTCGGCCTGATCGTGCTCGAGGCAATGGCGTGCGGCCTGCCGGTGGTGGCCACGACCGGCGGCGGCGTGGCCGAGCTGGTCGACGACCAGACAGGCATCCTGGCAAGGCCCAATTGCGTCGACAGCCTGGCCGCCGCCATCGAAGCCATCTACGAGGGCGACATGGCGCAGCTGGGCGCCAATGCGCGGCGCAAGGCGGCCGAGTGCTATGACTGGAACGAAATCCTGCCGCAGGTGATGCGCCGCTACCACGGCGTGCTCGGCACGCGCGAGCAGGATGAACCGGGGGCGAGGGGGATCTGTGTCACGGACTGAGCCGCCGACCGAACTGTCGCGCCTGCCCGCGCCCATGCTGTGCGTCTCGATCCACGACGTCGCGCCCGCCACCTGGGACGAGTGCGCGCGCCTGGCGCAGGCCCTGCGCAGCGTGGCCGACATTCCCCTGAGCTGGCTGGTGGTGCCGCATTATCACAAACATGAGCACGAGCGCCAGCATGGGCAGGAGCGCGACGACAGGCCCATGCGCGCCGGCCTCGACGCGGCAAGCGCGCGCGGCGACGAACTGGTACTGCACGGCTATACCCACCTCGACACCGAGCGCCCGGCCGGCGGCATGCGCGAACGCTTCCTGCGCGGCGTGTACACGCGTAGCGAAGGCGAGTTTTCGGCGCTGTCCGCCGGCGAGGCACGGCGCCGCATCGGGCTTGGGCTCGAATGGTTCCACGCACGCGGCTGGCAGGCGCCCGGCTTCGTGGCGCCCGCCTGGCTGTTGGGGCAGGGGGCGTGGGAAGCGCTGCCGGAGTTCGGATTTTCCTACACGACGACCTTCACCCGCTTTCACCTGCTGCGGGAAGGGACCTCCGTGTTCACGCCCTCGCTCGTGTACACGGCGCGCAACCGCGCCGGGCGCGCGTTGTCGCCGGTGGCCGGCAGCGTCGCCGCGCGGCTGCTCGCGCGGGCGCCGCTCATGCGCTTGAGCCTGCATCCGCCCGACGTGCGCCATCCGCGCCTGTTGGCGCATGCGCAGCGGCTGGTCGAGCGCCTGCTGGCCTCGCATACGGCCGTCACGAAAGCGGCGTGTGCGCAGCGCCTGCGGGAGGCGGCCGCGGCCAATGCGCGCCTGCTGCCGGGCGGCAAGCCCTGCGGCTCTTGAGAGCCGCAGGGCTTGCCGCTTTCATCGCCAGCCGCGTCCCCAGAAGCCGCCGCCCCAGTAACCCGGCCCCCAGGCGCCGCCATAGCCCGGATGGCCGTAGCGCTGCACCTCGTCCTTCGTGCTCAGGCTGATGATGCAGTTTCGCCACTGGTCGGATTGTTGCGCGTAGCCGAGCCGGTCGCAGGCCGGGCCGTAGACCGCGATCGTGTCCGCCATTTCCGCTTGCTTGCGCGCCGCCCGCTCCTGCGGGGTGGCGCAGGCGCCCAGCAAGAGCGCCGCCGATAGAACGATCAAGGTACGCATCGCCGACTCCTTCCCGGTTGGATTTCGTTAGTCCTGAGCTTAGCGCAAGAAGCAGAACACTGCTCGTTTCGCGCCAATCGGACGGGGCCACAACGCTCTGAGCCTGCGTCGCACACCGCACTCGCAATGTGCGGTGCTTTCGCCGCCGTAGTTTTTCGGGCAAGATATTCGAAGAACAAAAAGGGAGGCAGCATGCGACCACGCCGCTGGCGGGCCTGGACCCTGCGCACCCTGGCGGCACTCGCCGGGCTTGCGCTGCTGGCACTGCTCGCCGCATGGTTGTACCTGCGCGCCAGCCTCGCGCAACTCGACGGCCGGGTCGAGGTGGCCGGCCTGGCGGCGCCGGTGACGATCGCGCGCGACGAGGCCGGGGTGCCGCTGATCCAGGGGCATAACCGATTCGATGTCGCGTATGCCACCGGTTTCGTGCATGCGCAGGAGCGCTACTTCCAGATGGACTTGCTGCGCCGCACGGCCGCCGGCGAACTGGCCGAGCTGTTAGGGCCGCGTGCCTTGCCCCTCGACCGCGCGCGCCGGCTGCACCGCTTCCGGGCGCGGGCGGTGCGTACGCTGGCGGCGCTGTCGCCGCCTGAACGCGCCTTTCTCGACCGGTATGTGGCCGGCGTCAACGACGGCCTGCGCAAGCTTGGCGCACGCCCGTTCGAGTACATGCTGGCCGGCGCGCCGCCCGCGCCCTGGCGCGCCGAGGATTCGCTGCTGGTCGTGTGGGCGATGTACATCGACCTGCAGGGCAACCAGGAGCCGCGCGAACTGGCGCGCGGCTGGCTGCGCGCGCACAGCGATGCGGACCAGCTCGCCTTCCTGCTGCCCGAGGCCTCACGCTGGGACTCCCCGCTCGACAGCGTGGCCGCACCGGCGCCGCCGCCGGCGCCGGCGCGCCCCCCTCCCTGGTGGGGCAGGCCGCGCACGGCAGCCGTGCAGCTGGCCGCGATCGACATCGACAATGCGGTCGGCAGCAACAATTACGCGATCGCCGGCAGCCGCAGCACGACGGGCGCGGCCATCGTCGCCGACGACATGCATCTCGGCCTGCAGCTGCCCAACATCTGGTACCGGCTGGCGCTGAGCGTGCCGGACGGGAAGGGCGGCGACCGGCGCCTGGTCGGCGTGACGCTGCCCGGGGCGCCGCCGCTGGTCATTGCCGGCAGCAACGGCAAGCTGGCCTGGGGTTTCACCAACAGTTATGGCGATTACTTCGACCTGGTCGAGCTGGGCGTCGACGCCGCCCATCCCGGCCAGGTGCGTACGCCGGGCGGCTGGGAGCGTCCTGGCGAGCAGGTCGAAAGCATCCGGGTGAAAGGCGCCGCGGCCGAGCGTTTACTCGTGCGCGAAACCAGGTTCGGGCCGATTCGCGCGGTGGGCGCCCGACGCTATGCGCTGCACTGGGTGGCGCACGCGCCCGGCGCCGTCAACCTGAACCACCTGCGGATCGAGGAGGCGGCCACGCTCGAGGCAGCCTTGTCGATTGCCGCGACCAACGGCATCCCGGCCCAGAATTTCATCGCCGGCGACGCCCTGGGCAACATCGGCTGGACGATCGCCGGCCGGCTGCCGCGGCGGGCTCCCGGCAAGATTCGCGGCGGCAGCGAGGCCAGCTTTCCATTGCAGCCAGGGGGAACGCCGCCCTGGGACGGCCTGCTGGCGCCGCAAGACTATCCGCGCATCGTCAATCCAGCGGGCGGCCAGCTGTGGACGGCGAACAGCCGCCAGTTGATGGGGCCGGGCAGCGCGGTCCTGGGCGATGGCGGCTTCGACCTCGGTGCACGCGGCAGCCAGCTGGCCGGGCGCCTGCGCCAGCTCGGGAACCGCACCGACGTCCCCGGGGCGTTCGCGGCCGCGCTCGACGACCGCGCGCTGTTCATCGCCGGCTGGCGCGGGCGCGCCCTGCGCGTGCTGGACGCTGCCGCGACCAGCGGCCATCCGCGCCGCGCCGAGTTCCGGCGCCTGCTCGAGACGAGCTGGAACGGCCGCGCCAGCGTCGATTCGAGCGGCTACCGGCTGGCGCGCAATTTCATGTGGGCGCTGCACGACCTGTTGTTCGGGAGCGCCGTCGAAGCGATGGCGGCCATGGACCCGAAGGCGACGATGGCGCTGGCGAACCCGCGCTGGCCGGCCGTCGTGGCGCGCCTGCTCGACGAAGCGCCGCCCGGCTGGCTGCCGCCCGGCATGCGCGACTGGCGGAGTGTCCAACTCGCTGCAATCGACCGCGTGATCGCGGACCTGGACCGGGACGGCGTGCCGCTGGCGCAGGCCACCTGGGGCGCGCGCAACACGGCGGCGTTCGCGCATCCGATTGCGCTGGCGGTGCCGGCGCTGCGCGGATGGCTGGGCGTACCGCGCGACCCGCTGGCCGGGGACGCGCACATGCCGCGCGTGGCCGGGCCGGCATTCGGCCAGTCGGAACGGATGACGGTCTCGCCGGGACGCGAGGAGGAGGGGCTGTACAACATGCCCGGCGGGCAGAGCGGCCATCCCCTGTCGCCGTTCTTCCTGCGCGGGCATGCCGAGTGGGTGCGCGGCACGCCGCTGCCGCTGTTGCCGGGACCGGCGCGCACCACCCTGACGCTGGCGCCGGCGCCCTAAGTCATTTAATGTCCGGCAGCGCCAGGTGCAGGGGCCCCAGCATCAGCGTCATGGCATCGGCGCTCGAGGGATGGCCCAGGAAGTAGCCCTGCACCATGTCGCAGCCGTACTGCTCGAGCAGCAGCAGCTGCTCGCCGGTCTCGACGCCTTCGGCCACGACCGCCATTTTGAGGCCATGCGCCATGGCGATGATCGCGCGCGTGATCGCCGCGTTTTCCGAATCCTGGGGCAGGCCGGAAATGAAACTGCGGTCGATCTTCAGGGCCCGCACGTCGAAGCGCTTCAGGTAGTTCATCGACGAGTAGCCGGTGCCGAAGTCGTCGATCGACAGGTAGACGCCGATGCCGCGCAGGCGCTCCAGCGTGGCCAGGGTAGCGATGGCATCGTCCATCAGCGTGCCTTCGGTCAGCTCGAGCTCGAGCAGCTTCGGGTCGAGTCCGGTTTCGTCGAGCGCCGAGAGCACGATCTGCGACAGGTTCTCGTCCTTGAACTGCTTGGCCGACAAATTCACCGCCATGCGCACCGGCCGGCGCGGCAGGCCCTGCCAGAGCCGGGCCTGGTTGCAGGCCGTGCGCAGCACCCATTCGCCGATCGGCACGATCAGGCCGGTCTCCTCGGCCAGCGGAATGAACTCGGTCGGCGAAATGACGCCGCGCTCCGGATGGCGCCAGCGCACCAGCGCCTCGACGCCGACGATTTCCGACGAGCGCACATCGAGCTGCGGCTGGTACAGCAGGTACAGTTCGTTGTTCTGCAAGGCCTTGCGCAGGCCGACCTCGAGCTTCACGTGGCTCATGATCTGCATCGTCAGCGAAGAGCTGTACAGCTTGGCGTTGTTCTTGCCGCAGTTCTTGGCGTGGTACATCGCGGTGTCGGCGTACTTGAGCAGCGAATTGCAGTCGTCGCCGTCTTCCGGGAACAGCGAGATGCCGATGCTGGCGGTGACGAAAATCTCGTGGCCTTCGATCAGGAACGGCCGGCGCATCGCTTCCTTGACGCGGTGGGCGACGTTGAGCGCGTGCTCGACCCGTTCCAGGTCGGGAATCAGGATCGTGAATTCGTCGCCGCCCAGGCGCGCCAGGTTGGTGGCGGGAGAATGTTCCGGCGCTGCGTCGCCGTGCAATACGTCGCCGTGCAAGCCGTCGCCGGGAAGCGCTTCGCTGCGCGAGACCAGGTCGCTCGGGCGGATCGTTTCGCGCAGGCGCTCCGAGACGATCTTGAGCAGGTGGTCGCCGACGTTGTGGCCGAGCGTGTCGTTGATGCGCTTGAAGGCGTCGAGGTCCATGAACAGCACGGCGAACTTCTTGTTGCCGACTTTCGAGCGCTGCAGTTCGCGCTCGAGCGTTTCGAGGAAGGCCTGGCGGTTCGGGATGCCGGTCAGGCTGTCGCAGTAGGCCAGGCGCCGGATCTGTTCCTCGGTACGCTTGCGCTCGCTGATGTCGCGCACCAGGCCGAGCACCTCGGACGGGCCGGTGGCCACCAGGCGCGCTTCGAAATGCTGGGTTTCGCCGAAGCGCACCAGTTCGTACTCGACCGAGCGCACCTGCTCGGTGCTCAGCACCTCGCCCAACTGGGTCATCACGCGTGCGGCGATTTCTTTCGGCAGCACTTCCGTGATGTGGCGGCCGACGCAGCGCTCGCTGGTGAACGGAACCGCCTCGTCCATGGCGGCGTCGCGGCGCCCCGGACGCGTACGGCCCTGCAGGCCGCCATTCATCCTTCCACGGCCCGGCTCGTAATCGAGGTAGAAACCGTCGCGGTTCATGCGGAAGAAGGTGTCGGGGATCGCCGCCAGCACGGCGCGGTTCTGGGCGTCGGCGATGCGCAGGCGCGCGATGGCGTCGCTGGCGCGCAGCACGTACAGCACGCGGTGGCCCAGGATCGGCCAGTTGATCGGCTTCGAGATGAAATCGGTGGCGCCGGCCTCGTAGGCGCTGGTGACGGCTTCGATGTCGTCGCCGCCGGTGACCATCACGATCGGCACCGAGGCGCCCGGCCCTTCGGCGCGGCGGATCGCGCGGCAGGCGGAAAAGCCGTCCAGGTGCGGCATCTCGACGTCCATCAGGATCAGGTCGGGGCGGCGTTCCGCGGCGACGGCGACCGCTTCGCGGCCGTCCTGAGCCTCGATACCTTCTAATCCCACCTGCTGCAGCATTTCCAGCATCAGGAGGCGCATCACCGGATCGTCGTCGGCGACCAGCACAGTTCCACGAATAGCGCGTTGTGAGGCAGGGGAGGCTGGCATCATGTTTCCTTCTCTAGCATGGCATTAAGCGAGTGCTGGACCGCCTGGAATTCCTGTTCCATGTCGGACAGCAGGCCGGCCGCACCGATGACGCTGGCGCTACGGCCGAGGTGTTCGAGGTCCTTGCACAGGCGCGCGAGCGTGTCGGCGCCGACGTTGGCGCTGGCCGACTTCAGGCTGTGCGCGACGCGGCGCACGGTATCGGCATCCTGCCCATCGACCGCATGCTGCAGCGCCTGGAGCTGGCGCGGCGTGTCGCCGACATAGGCGCCGATCACCTTCTGCACCAGCGCGTCGCCGCCCAGCTTGCTGAGCGCGCGGATCTTCTCGAGCGCGGCGCCGTTGATGACGTCGCGCTGGATCACCTCCCGGGTTTCAGGCGGCAGCGTCGGCGCGGCCTCGTCGTGGTGCACGCTGGCCGAGAGCGGCAGCGCCATCCAGCGCCCGACCACGGCCGCCAGCTCGGCCTGGGTGAAGGGCTTGGACAGGTAGTCGTCCATGCCGGCGGCGAGGCAGGCTTCGCGGTCGCCCTGGAGTGCGTTGGCAGTAATTGCGATCACCGGCAGGGTGCGCGCACGGCCTGCGTCCGTTTCCTCGCGCCGGATCGCGGCGGTGGCGGCAAAACCGTCCATCACCGGCATCTGGCAATCCATCAGCACCGCTTCGAAACTGCTGGAGCGCAGCGCCTCCAGGGCCTCGAAGCCATTGCGCGCCACGTGCGCCTGCAGGCCCAGGCTCTCGAGCATGGCCTTGGCCACTTCGACGTTGACCGGGTTGTCCTCGGCCAGCAGCACCCGCCGCACGCGCGGTTTTCCTTCGCCGCGCGCACTTCCGCCCTGCGGGGGAGGCGGCAGGAACTGCGCGGCCGGCGCCGTCACGCCGCGCGGGCG